>JAQCEL010000097.1 GCA_027618655.1 Pseudomonadota bacterium
CAGACTCATACCCCATTGGAAATACGGCACCGCCTCCAGACTCATACCATGTTGGAATAGACTACGGCTTCATCATCGACTCGCGATATGCGATCATCCCGCCGGTGACACAGAAAATCCAGACACCGCACCATTGTCGGCTGCGGCGCAAAGCCATTCAACAAGTAGAGCGATCGGCGCATGCCCCCGCAAAAGGAGCTGCGCGGCGCATGCATAGTACAGCACAACTTAACCGCATCGTGGGCAGGCCCTAAGACATGACGAGCGCAGCGATAATGACGCTTGTCGGCGGTCTAATTCTGCTGATTTTGATGTCCGCATATTTTTCGAGCAGTGAAACGGCGATGATGGCGCTCAATCGGTATCGATTACGACATCTCGCCGAAAAGAATCACCCCGGCGCACTGCGCGCAACCAAGTTACTCGAAAGACCAGACCGATTAATCGGCTTTATCCTGCTCGGCAATAACTTTGTCAATATCTTAGCGACGCAGGTTGCAACCATTCTGACGCTTCATTTTATCGGACAAGACGGTTTAATTTTTACAACGCTTGCGCTCACTGCTGTTATTTTAATCTTTGCGGAAGTCCTACCAAAAACAGTCGCGGCAATTGATCCAGAACGAATTGCGTTTCCCTCGACACTTATCTTGAAGCCATTAATGTGGGTGAGTTATCCGTTGGTTTGGATGGTCAACAGTGTGACCAATCGAATTTTGGATTTGTTCAATATCAATCCACGCGCCACGGGTGCCGATCCGCTCGATCGCGAAGAACTTCGAACGGTCGTAAAGCAAGCAGGCGCGTTGATTCCGCGTAAGCACCGTCAAATGCTGTTTGGGATATTGGACCTCGAAAAAGCGACCGTCGAAGACATCATGGTTCCCCGTTCAGAAATAGATGGCATTGACCTTGACGATGAGTGGATCGACATCGTCGGGCAATTAGCTTCCTTGCGCCATACGCGCATCCCATGTTATCGCGGAACCTTAGATCAGATAGTCGGCATCCTTCATGTGCGCGGCTTCACGCGATTAGTCCGTGGTTCCGAAGATTTCGGCCGCGAGGAGTTCGAAGCAATGCTGCGCGAACCGTACTTCGTGCCAACTAAAACAAATTTACATACTCAACTAATTAATTTTCAACGCAGCCGACAACGGCTTGGACTTGCGGTTGACGAGTACGGCGACATCGAGGGGCTCGTCACGATCGATGATCTACTCGAAGAAGTCGTCGGCGAATTTACAACCGATTTGCAAAACTACTCACGCGATGTTTCTCCCCAAGAAGATGGGACATTTTTAGTCGATGGGACTGCGAATATTCGCGAAACAAATCGTGCACACAATTGGACACTACCGGAAGACGGACCGAAAACGCTTAACGGATTGATCCTCAAGGAGCTCGAAGACATCCCAGAACCAGGGACCAGTCTGCGTGTGGGTGACTACACGATTGAAATCGTCCATAGCACGGAACACGTGGTTAGAAATGCGCGGATTACGCCGCCCCCTCAATTGATAGGAGAACGGGCTCTTCATTCTGACCACGTAGGTGAAGACGACCTTACGCCGTCGCGTATTTCCGACATCGATTTGAGCGGCTAAAGTTCGGCTAGTGCGTCCGCAAGTCGCGCAACAGGAACGATATTTAAATCCCCAGCATATTTCTTAGGCGCGTTAGCGCTAGGCACAATCGCGCGCTTGAAGCCTTGTTTTTCGGCTTCGCGCAACCTCTCTGGTCCGTTTTGTACAGGACGAATTTCCCCAGCGAGTCCCACCTCGCCAAAAATCACGAGATCGCGCGATAGTGGCCGGTCTTTTAGGCTCGACATGACCGCGCCTAGGACCGCCAAATCAGCCCCCGTTTCCGAAATTCGCACGCCACCGACAATGTTTGCGAATACATCAAACCCGGCCGTCGAGACGCCGCCGTGGCGATGCAAAACGGCTAGCAGCATCGACAAGCGGTTGTGATCTAGGCCGACTGTCACGCGCCGCGGATTGCCGAGCGCGCTTTCGTCGACCAACGCTTGTACCTCAACCAGCAGCGGGCGGGTGCCTTCACGACTCACGAGCACCACGCTGCCGGGAACAGGTTCCTCGTGCCGCGAAAGCAAGATTGCAGATGGATTCGATACTTCTCGCAACCCTTGATCGGACATCGCGAAAACGCCTAACTCGTTGACCGCGCCGAACCGATTTTTAAACGCACGGACCAATCGATAACGCCCACCCTGGTCGCCTTCGAAATAGAGCACGGCATCAACCATATGTTCGAGAACGCGTGGCCCGGCGATCGCGCCGTCCTTAGTCACGTGACCAACCAAATACACTGCCGTATTACTCTGTTTTGCAAAACGCACCAGACGTGCGGCAGATTCCCGCACTTGGGATACGCTGCCGGGTGCAGACTGCGACTCAGCGCAATACATGGTTTGAATGGAATCCACTACCAGGAGTTTTGCGCGCTGCTGGGTTGCGACTTCGATGATGCGATCGACATCGGTCTCAGTCAGCAGTTGTAGTGTTTGTGCGTTGAGATTTAGTCGCGCTGCGCGCAGCGCAATCTGTGCAGCGGACTCCTCGCCGCTGACATATAGCGGCGCGACGCCCGGGACACCCGCAATTGCTCCAAGACTTTGCAATAACAAAGTCGATTTTCCAATGCCTGGGTCTCCACCGATTAGCACAACCGAACCCGGTACAACGCCCCCGCCCAGGACGCGATCAAGCTCGGCGATTCCGGAGCTCATGCGTGGTTCTTCTTGCGCGATGACATTCGCTAAGGTCGTTACTTCTGCGCGTTGGCCCGCGTAGGATTGAAACCGAGCACTCGCTGCCTGCGGCGTACTCACGAGTGACTCTTCGAGCGTATTCCAGTTCTCGCAGTCTGCGCACTGCCCTGCCCACTTACTATGGATCGCCCCACAACTTTGGCATCGGTACTGACATTTTGCTTTCACTTGCGAAATTCGACGTATCGAGCGCGCATGCGCACGCGGCACAGTAACTCATAAGGGATCGTTGCCGCGTGTCGCGCTATTTCTTCCACGGGAAGCTCGCGTCCCCAAAGCACAACGGGATCGCCAACCGCGGCATGCGGTATCGGTCTTAAATCAACCGTTAACATATCCATCGAAGCCTGGCCGATTACTTGAGTTCTAACCCCGGCCACCACAATCGGCGTACCCGTCGTCGCGTTTCTCGGATAGCCGTCGCCATATCCAAACGCGACCACGCCGACCCGCATCGGCGTTGGACAAATGTATCCTCTGCCGTAGCCAACACCACTCCCTGATGCGACTTCTCGAACGGAAATAAGCTGCGAGGCCACAGTCATCACGGGTTGTAGTCCATGATCTGATCCGACACTCGCTTCAAACGGCGACACACCGTAGAGCATCAAGCCTGGCCGCACCCATTGCGCCTGCACGGTCGGCCACGACAAAACAGCGCTTGAATTGGCGATGGATGTCTCTGAGTTATAAGAATCGATGGCACAATGAAATGTAGCGACTTGTTCACCAACGCTTCGATCATTGGGATGATGGGCGCTCGCCAAGTGGGTCATAAATCGGATCGAGTGCGAGCCTGCCTGCAACAACGCGACAACTTTAGGGATCTCTGGTGGCGCGAATCCCAAACGGTGCATGCCGGAATCTACCTTGATCCATACGCTAAGTTTTTCTGCGACTCCCGCGAACCAAGCAAGTTGGTGCTCCGAGTGGATTACGCTGTCCAATTGGTAGGCGATGATCTCGCGCAGCTCAGAGGCTTCAAACGGACCTTCGAGTAAAACGATTGGTTCGTTTATGCCTGCCTCGCGCAGCGTGATGGCTTCTTCGAGTGAGGCAACGCCGAATGAATCCGTGCGACCGGCTAAGGCCTTTGCGACTCGAACGACGCCGTGGCCATAGCCATCAGCTTTCACGATCGCCATGATCCGCGCGTGCGGCGCCTTTTTCTGTACGACTTTAAAATTTTCTACGATCGCTGCAACGTCGACAATGACGCGGGCCGGTCGGGTCATCGCGGACCCTCTTTGGCCGGATAATCCTCATACGCTAGGTTTTCAAACGTCGTATATTCACCGAAGAACCTCAACTTCCGGATCCCAATCGGCCCGTTCCGTTGCTTACCGATAATAATCTCCGCGATACCTTTATCGGGACTATCTTCGTCGTACACTTCATCGCGATAAATGAACATGATCACATCGGCGTCTTGCTCAATGGCGCCCGATTCGCGCAAATCCGACATAACCGGACGCTTGTCGGTTCGCTGCTCCAAACTTCGGTTGAGTTGCGACAGCGCAACCACTGGAACGTGAAGCTCTTTCGCGAGTGCTTTCAGTGATCGCGATATTTCCGATATTTCCGTTGCGCGGTTTTCTTTTGAGCCGTGCACTTGCATTAACTGGAGATAATCGACCACCACGAGGCCGAGGCCGTGCTCACGTGCCAGCCGTCGGCAGCGCGTTCGCAGTTCACCAGGCGACAACGCCGGCGTGTCATCAATGAATAGATTTACTTCAGAAAGAATGCCGACGGCATGCGTCAACCGTGGCCAATCATCGTCGCCTAGTTTTCCGGTACGAACCTTATGCTGATCGATTCGACCTATCGAAGACAGCATACGCATTGCAAGTTGCTCGCTCGGCATTTCCATACTAAAAATGGCGACCGGCAACTTTTCCTTGACTGCAGCATTTTGAGCAATGTTGACAGCAAACGCTGTCTTCCCCATGGATGGCCTGCCGGCTACGATAATGAGGTCGGACGGTTGCATGCCGGACGTCATCATATCGATTTCGTAAAAACCGGTCGCGACACCGGTGATGGGGTTGTCTCGCTGAAACAATTGATCGATACGATCAAGCGCGTTGACGAGTAAGTCTTTCATGCGACGAAAACCGCCCTTGGTGCGTGTTTCTCGCTCCGCAATGTCAAATACGAAACGTTCCGCCTGGTCGAGCAATTCGTCGGCGCTTCGACCTTCAGTTCGGTATCCGCTGTCGGCAATGTCTGTACCGGCACGTACTAAAGCGCGCAGCACGGAACGCTCGCGCACAATGTCGGCATAGGCCGCGATGTTCGCAGCCGAAGGGGTGTTTTCGGTTAGCTCTGCCAAGTATTGCAGGCCACCGACAGTTTCGAGTAGTTCGTTACGCTCTAGCCACTCAGCAAGTGTCACGACGTCATAGGGCTTGCCGGAATCGGCCAGCGCCTCAATTGCTCGGTAGATCTCGTTATGATCGCGACGATAAAAGTCGCCTTGAGTGATCCTTTCGGCAACCTGTAACCACGACTCGTTGTCGAGCATAAGGCCGCCGAGCACTGACTGCTCCGCTTCTATCGAGTGCGGCGGGACACGCAACGCGTCGGTTGCAATGTCCCTGCGCACTCCGGCGATCGTCGCGTTATCGGCGACCATGCCTCGCGCGATCGATAGCGGTTTGATTGCCGGTCAAATTACTCTTCCGACGCAACACTTACTGCGTCTTCTGATACAACGACCACGGTGATCGTTGTTTCGGCGTCAGCATGTAGGTGCACTGTCACAATGTGTGTTCCAACATCCCTGATCGGGCCGTCGGGCAGACGTATTTCGCGCTTTTCTAGCTGATTGCCGGTCGCACCCACGGCTTCGGCAATTTCCGCCGCACCGATCGAGCCGTACAATTTCCCTTCAGCCGCAGCCTTCGCACTCACTGTCACTTCCAGGCCGCTTAGTTTTTCTACGCGCGAAAGCGCAGCCGCAAGGGTACTGGATTGGGCTTTTTCCAGCTCCGCGCGTTGGCTTTCAAACTTCTCGACATTTTCAGCGGTCGCAGGCACCGCCCGTCTTTGAGGGATGAGATAATTTCGACCGTAGCCGGCGCGCACTCGTACCTTGTCACCAAGTTGTCCGAGCCTATGTATTTTCTCTAATAAGATTACTTCCATTGCGGTGTTCCTTTACGTAAATCGATTAATTCGAGGACGATATTCACTCAGCACGTCGTCCGATTGACCGTAGGCGCCGCGGGTCGATTATCGTGTCCACGATGCCGATCAGCGCGAGCAGTACGCCGATCCGATGCAGCATCAAGATCAGCAATATATAAAATCCGACGAGCCACAGTTTAGCGAGCCCGATTTTTTGCGCTCGGTGGTGGATCAGCGCAAGGCCTTGGAACGCGAACAATACCACCACCACCACGAGCAAGTCACTGGCCAAACCATGCCCGCTGCCGGCGAAAATTTGCATCAGTGCCAGTACCGCGACGAGCGCAGCGATCAATGAAAACGCTTTCGGAATGACGAGTATTCTAAACTCCCGACCAAATCCGCCCGGGTTGAACAGCTCCGATTGCCACCACCGTGCGACCAATGTCGCGCATATCCAAAACAAGGTCACAACGACGACAATCGACTCGTGCATTACGCCGGCAATTTGCGCAACTTCTTCCGGCGCGAAAAATGTCCCGCCTTGGTCCCGAACCGTTTTTCCGAGCACCTCAAGCCGGGCCGCCCAATACTCGGCAATGTTTGGGACGGTGGCGCGAATGGCGCCGCAATACAGCGCCGCAACAACCCCACATATACCCATGGCTTGGCCCTGGCTTTCACTCGTGCGAAGCACCTGGGCCGCAGCCAGAAGCGGTAACCACGCCATTGCGAGCAACATCACGGCCTCTGGCTGATGCAGCAACCCGAAATATGCGATCCCCGCAATCGATCCTGCAATCACCACTACCCGAAGGCCCAAGGCAGCTCCATGGCGCAACGTCGAGATCGCGACGATAGCACCACTGACGATCATGAATGGAGCGAAAAACAGCGCTAGAACTGCGTATGCCGCCGCGCTAATTGAAGCCGCCGTCGGACTTCGCATCGCAAATTTTGCGACTGCGCGCATACCTACCCTGGTCGGGTGCTTGACGTTAGGCGCTAGTGAGCGTCGCAGTATGGAATAAGGGCCAGGTAACGAGCCCGTTTAATCGCGACGGCCAGTTGCCGCTGATAGCGTGCTTTCGTTCCTGAGATCCGACTTGGGACAATTTTCCCGTTTTCGGTCACGTAAGCTTTTAGCGTATTGAGATCCTTGTAATCGATCTCCACAACCCCTTCAGCCGTAAACTTGCAAAAGCGGCGTCGTCGAAAAAATCTAGCCATGGTTTTTCTCCAAATTCCTTATCATCTGGCGCGATGATCTAATCTTGATCAGTGGTAGTCGCAAGTACTTCGCTTGCGTCGTCGGATGTTTCTCCCACATCGACGTCTGGCATTTCTTGCACGTCGACATCGTCATCCGGGTCGTCGCTATCATCGCTGTCGGCGTCCTGCGCTGCCGCGGCCGCATCGCTCGCCGCGCGATTCGCGGCATGCTGTTCCCGCCGCTCGCTATTCTCGACTTCTCGTGCGTCCTGTTCTTCCTTCGCTTTCGCCATCGGAGAGGCTTCAACATCCGCTTGGTCACGTTTCATGACGAGATTTCGTATTACAGCGTCATTGAACCGGAAGGCGCTAGTTAGTTCATCTAGCGTTGGGTCGTCGCATTCGACGTTCATCAACACGTAATGGGCTTTGTGGATTTTATTGATCGGATAGGCGAGCTGACGGCGCCCCCAATCTTCTAAACGGTGAATTGCGCCACCAGTGGTCTCAATCATGCTGCGGTAGCGTTCAATCATCGCGTTGACTTGCTCGCTTTGATCGGGATGGACTAAGAATACGATCTCGTAATGTCGCAAGATTTTTCCCCTTACGGAATAAGCTTCCCGCATGAATCGGTGAAGCAAGGAGTAGCAAATTGTTAGGTTTAGGTGACTCCAAGCTTTCTGAAGCACCTACGCAGGGCGCGTATTCTAGGCAAACGAGGCCCGCAATGCAAAGAACTCATGCGCCAGCCCCTTCGCGAACGGCTACGCCTACATTCTTTGGCGCCGAGCCTCGAATAATGCAATCGCCGTCGCCGTCGAGACGTTCAGGCTTCCGACCGCACCTTGCATCGGAATCGAAGCCAAACGATCGCATTTTTTCCGGGTCAATTGGCGTAAGCCCTGCGCTTCGCTGCCGACAATGAGGGCAGTCGGCAGCGTCATATCGCAGGCGTAGACCGTGATGGGACCATCATGTGCGGCGCCGACCAGCCAAATGCCTGCGCCTCGTAGGCCGTCCAGCGCGCGCGCCAAATTCGCGACTGTGATGATAGGGACGCTATCGAGCGCGCCGCTGGCTGCTTTAGCAACGGTTCCGGAGATCGGCGCGCTGTGGTCACGCGGGATTAATACCGCATCAACACCAGCCCCATCGGCGACCCGCAGACAGGCACCGAAGTTTTGCGGATCCTGGATCTGATCAAGAACCAGAAGCAGCGGCACCGTGGCATGCGTCGTCGCCTTGGTAAGATAATTGTCGAACTCCAATGGTTCTGGCATTCGACGGCGTAGCACGACACCTTGATGGACAGCGCCGTCGCTCAATCGTGCGAGTGTCTTCAACGAAACGACTTGCGCGGTTACGCCTAGCGTGTCGCTTAGCGTTTCGATCCGCGCTAGGTCGACTGATAACGGACCTTCCTTCAACCAAAGTTCGAGCACGCTTGTGGGTGCGTCGGTCAACGCCGCCAGAACCGCATGGTGCCCCCACGTTAAGAAGTTCTTGCCTGCCACCTAAACGGTCTTTCGCCCACGTATCGGTGTGTTCACCATCGAGAAATCAATTTTCCTATCGTCCAGACTAACGCGTGCAACAACGACTTGGAGGCTGTCGCCGATGCCAAATCGGCGACCTGACGCCCGTCCGAGTAACGAGTGCGTTACAGAATTAAACTCGTAGTAGTCTTGCGGCAAGCTTGTAACATGGATTAATCCTTCGACGAATATGTCGTCTAACTGCACGAACAGCCCGAAGGAAGTGACACCGCTAATAACGCCGCTAAATGTTTGCCCGACTTTGTCCTCCATATATTCGCACTTGAGCCAAGCGACCACGTCGCGCGTTGCTTCCTCGGCGCGCCGTTCGGTCATTGAACACTGCTGCCCGAGCGCCGCTATTTGCTCGTTGACTTCCTTTGCTTGTTTTCGACGCCCGATCCGAAGCTTGAGCGCGCGGTGCACGAGAAGATCCGGGTAGCGCCTTATCGGCGAGGTGAAATGCGCGTAACTTTCCAGAGCTAAACCGAAATGCCCACGATTTTCGGGGCTGTATTCGGCTAGTTTCTGCCCTCTTAGTAATATCGTCTCGATGAGATGACGGTCTTGGCGGCCTGCAGCGGCAGCTAAAGTCTGGGTGAAATCGAGCGCCGAAGGCGTCGCGCCTCCGCTCAGCTGCAAACCTAAGCCATTTAGAAACTCGCGCAGTGATTCAATTCTTTCTGGGTCAGGGCGCTCGTGATTGCGAAACAGCGCGGCAAGACGATACTTGATAAGTTCAGTGGCGGCAGCAACGTTTGCTGCGACCATCGATTCTTCGATCATTCGATGCGCATCGTTACGTTCTCGCGTCTCGATCCGTTCAATTTTTCGTTGCTCGTTAAATACGAAATACGGTTCTTGGGAATCGAAATCGAGAGCGCCGCGCTCTAGTCGACGTTGCTTGAGCAGCTCATAGAGCTCATGCAGGGTCCTTAAGTGAAACTCAATGCTGTCTTTTTTTGGCTTCGTTGGTAACGCTAACGATGCTGCCACTTCATCGTATGTCAGGCGGGCATGCGACTTGATGACTGCGTTGTAGAACTGATACTTGCTCATCACGCCGTTTTCGCCGAATCGCAACTCGCAGACCATGGCCAAGCGATCGACATTTGGATTGAGCGAACATATTCCGTTGGAAAGCGCTTCTGGCAACATCGCAATGACGTTGTTCGGGAAGTATACGGAGGTTCCCCGATTGATTGCTTCTTCATTCAGCGCCGTACCTTCTCGAACATAATGCGCAACGTCCGCTATCGCCACGTACAAGATGAAATCGGTTCCGATTTTTTTACAAAACACGGCGTCGTCAAAATCTCTCGCGTCAGATCCATCGATCGTAACGAGTGGCTTGTCACGCAAGTCGCGCCTTCCTTCTAGATTCGTGCCGTCCACTGTCAACGGGATATCTTCGGTTTCGCGAAGCACGTCTTCAGACCACACTACCGGTAGATCATAGGTTCGAATCGCGACATCAATCTCCATGCCGGGCGCCATATGTTCGCCAAGAATTTCGACAATTTCTCCAATCGGTTGACGTCTGATTCCTGGCTGCTGAGTGATCCGAGCGACCACGAACTGGCCAGTTTTGACCTTTTTTCCTGCCTTCGGGATCAGGATATCCTGATTTATTCGGCCATTGTCGGGCGTGACAAATCCGACACCACGCTCCCGAAAGTAGCGCCCAACGATTTCAATATTCACCCGTTCGAGAACTTCGACGACCGTACCGTAAGGCCGCTCGCGTTTATCAAAACCGCCGATTCTGACGAGGACTCGATCGCCGTGTAGTGCGACCCGCGCCTCCTGATGTGATAAGAAAATATCAGCCCCTGCTTCGTCCGGACGGACGAATGCAAAGCCGTCCGGATGGCCGATCACGCGGCCAGAAATCAGCTCCATTCTTTTTGCGATACCAAACCGATTGCCGCGCGTGTGCGATATTTGGCCGTCTCGTGTCATCGCTCTAAGGCGACGTCTGAGCGCAATAAGTGCAGGTTTCTCTAATACCTCTAGGCCGCTCGCAATCTCACGGATATTTGCGGGCGATGAAGCATTCTCGAGGAAACGAGTTAGTTCTTCGCGCGATGGTATCTGGACGTCGAAGTCGTCTTCGACATGCTTAACAGTGGCGGTATTCTTTTTTCTTTGATTCATTGACTCAAGGTAGCGGGTTCGGTAGATTGCGCGGCTCGTTGCCGAGGTGGCGGAATTGGTAGACGCGCTGGCTTCAGGTGCCAGTGGGGGTAACCCCGTGGAGGTTCAAGTCCTCTTCTCGGCACCAATCCGCCGCGAATGCCCTACGGAGACTCATTACCCTTGTTACGGGGCCGCCGGGATGCCGCCTGCGACTAACGCTTCTGTTGTGGGTATCTCGCGCTCGCAGCTTATCAGAACCCAGGATGGATAGTGAACTGGCTTCGAATACAAACCCGACACAGGTGCATGTTCGAATATCAGCAGTACCGAGTTTGACGGCGCGTCTTAATTAAGCAGGTCGATCGGCAACATGACATAGGGATCTACGCGACGGTTTCCACCTCGAGGCAAGCTATATCAACGCATCAGCCGACTTCGTCCAGCATCTGGGTTGGCCCAGCACAAGGGCGGTTCGCCACGGCGAATTCGCTCCACGTTCTCTGCCACCGCGCGGCCGATACCACGCAAACTACGTTCGGTATTACCACCCACATGAGGGGTTGCGATAACATTTTCGTTTAATAGGACGTTATTCGGATCGAACGGTTCATTCCAAAATACGTCTAGGCCGGCGCCTGCGATGTGCCCGTCTCGTAGCGCGGCAAGTAGCGCGTCGTAGTCGATCACTGGTCCGCGCGCGATATTCACGATATAGGCGCCGCGTTTCATTTTGCCGATCAGCTCGCGATCTACCAAACCGATGTTTTCGGGGCTCGCGGGCGCAGCAACGACGACGTAGTCCGCTTCACCGATGACCTGATGCATTTCGGTTGCACTCACATGTAAATCAATCGGCACGATCGCATCGCGCTTCCGGGATCCTGTGGGTCCTGAGCGGGAAATCGCAATGATTCTTACGCCAAAGCCCATTAGGCGACGAGCGATCTCCTCGCCAATTCCACCGAATCCAACAATAGCGACGGTACTTTGCCACAGACAATTGCCGAGCGGCCCGCCGACTTTGCGTTCCTTGAATCTCGAGAACGCTAATGGCATGTGACGGGACAACATCAGCATATGAGCGATGGCAAGTTCTGCGACCGATTCAGCGTTTCCGGATCCGACGCTAGGGACGTTCGCAACCAGGACCCCGGACGCCGTTGCTGCAGGAATATCCACGCTATCCAGGCCAACACCGTACTGTTGCACTAGTTTTAGGCGCGGTGCCACAAATGCCGCAGCCGGGATTGGAGCTACGGTTGGTAAGAAAACATCTGTATCTGGGGCTAAGCCGACCACTTCATCGGCGTCGCATTCGTAGATTTCGTCGTGTGGCAACTCGTGCTTGAGGATCTCGAGAACTCGAGTAAATCCACGAATACAAAGCCCTATGCGCATCTTGCTACCTGCATTTCTTTAGTGTGATGTGACTTGGTCTTGAAGATCCAGCGCCTCGCTGATTTTCCGCTACTCATCATGCTGGATGTCGCTACTCACGTTTATGGGTTGGATTGTATAGTCGGAGCGTTGTTAGCTTATAGAAGTTGTTTTGACCCTTGTTCACTATAGTACGTCGACTCATTAGTGAGTTACGGCTTAATCCAGCTTATTCGCGAGTCGTTGTAGGTACAGTTTTCGGGCGATTTATTTTAACTTGGATAGTTGCATGATTAAGAGTTAGATTCTGGGTAGCGTTTTAATCAGGAGCACATTATGGACGAAGCGGCTTTTCGTGAGCAATGCAAGGCTCAAGGTTTCGACGAGCTCGATATCGTCGTGAAACGCGCTAACTTCTCAAACGAGGGGCATGTTCACAATTTTTCGGTATCGGCGCTTGTGCTGGCGGGTGAATTCAACATCGTTACGGCAAGCGGAACGATCACGTGTCACGCTGGTGATTTGTCTACCTTAGACAGCGGTACGCCGCACCACGAACGATGCGGCCCAGAAGGTGCCGGAATTCTAGCCGCGCGTCGGGTGACGTAAGAAATTCTGAATAATTTGACGGCGCTGGCGCGCTGATTCACTCAAATATTCCGTGCAGATACCAATCCTTACCACCTGCAAGTTCACGATAGATCCATAGCCGCTCACCGCAAGGATTTGTGGCAACGAAATAATCTCTTCTGACGGGTTCACCATCCCACCAGCCAGTTTCAATCCGCTCTCGTTCTGAGACAAAACGTAGCGGGCCGTTAATATCTAGATGCCCTTTTTCTTTGTGCAGGCGTATTGGATGGCGCATCAGCCACAACGGTCTCGCCGGAACCTTAGCGGGTGATCCAGTAGTAGGCGTTGACGTATTAGGGTTTGACGGAATGTCCGACCACCGCCAAGCGCATTCTGGCCGATGGTCGGCAACTTGTTGTAAACCCTTCACGACTTGTTCGCCTAAACGTGCACGTAATCGGTCCAAAAAACTGGGCCAATCTTCATTTCCTCCTACCGAGCGCTGCTTGAACAAATCTCTTTCGGCAACGACCTGATCAGGGCTTACGTCGTCCACGTATAAAGCCATGCCTTTAACTTTGCCCTCAAGTTGAATGCGGCTCAATCGCTCGCGCAACAATAAAGCAAAATGATCATAGTCCCGACTTGGTTGAGCTAGTTCTAATTGAAAGTGGCTCGAGTGCCCCGCCGTATAATTTAACGACCATCTCAAACGCCTCGTTACAGCAGAACAACTACGCAGATAGCCGGTTAATTCGTGTAATAAGCGCCCGCCGGCAATACCTAAAGATTGCGCATTGCTCGTTTCCCAGGGTATTTCGATTTGACTTTGAAACAATTTAGGTAACGAAAATCGCTGTCTCGGATCCGGCGACTGACCAAGTAATTGCGAGAAATTTTCGATTAACTTCGGTGCGGTACGTCTTCCTAGCCCACCGCGCGGTAACCGCAAACAATCTTCGATCAAACGCGCACCAATACTCTTTAGGACGGCTAATTGTTTTGGATCTAGACGCAAGGCCTCTAACGGCAGTGGACCAAGTGCCTTCGGTAATTCTTGTTCTGAAAGGATCACACATTGCCGTTCAGCGCGGGCCAGCACCGTAGCGGCCGCAGGTGTTGGAGCAACTGCAATAACCGCCTTATGGCCCAAATCACGTAGCCCTCGACGCACTTGAGTCAATAACCCTTCAATACCACCGAAAAGCTTTAGACTGCTTTTTATTTCTAGTAAAAGGCCGTCTGGAGGCGTTGCACTAATGATCGGTGTAAATTGATAGGCCCATGCACACAACCGCTCGAGTGTGAGGCTTTCGGCCCGTTCATTACGTGATAGGACAGTTAGATTACCGAGAATCTTCGCCGCGCTGAGCGACATGCCGAGACGTACTCCAAGACGCGCAGCATGACTGTTCGCTTGTACAATCTTTGAGCCGGTTCCCTGCCCTTCAACTAATACGCAAGCCTCTTTGTTCGAGTTGCCGCATGTAAGTATGTCCAACGAAAATTGTGGTAGATGAACATGTAGCCATAGTTGATTTCCTTCCTCACAGCCATTCTTACGTAAACCTCGTGCTAACGGTTTGTAAGTGTCGAGCGTGTAAAGTGCTTGCTGAGTTTGAGTCATTTTTAACTGTGTATTTAACATCGCTTTTTCACCTTCGCCGCTCAAGCTGTCATAGCGCGAGTTGGCAGTTACGGTTACGAACACCGCCTTGGGATTTGAGAATACGTATACTCGTGCTGTCTGCATTACCCGTAAGTGATAGACGCAATACAGCTGGCGAAGGTTGGATGGCGAACGATTCTGGTCGAAACATCACGCCGCAAGTTTGCCCTTGCTCACAAGCTAACTGTAGGCGACGCAACCGGTCATATTGGGCTGTGCCAATCCAAGCCATTGCGATACCACAATCAACGAAACGCAGGGCTTGCTCAAAAACCCACAACACATAATTAAGATCCATTTGTTCACTGGTATCTGGTTCGACGATCAACAGTCTTTCCAAAACCACGCCTGCTGCTTGTAAAGCTGGCGCATAAGGGACATGAGGAGGACAAACCCATATAGCCCACTGCGTTTGGGTCAACTGTGCTATCGCCGGTAGCATGAGACGCAACGCACCAATTCCTTCTTGAGCCGTGAGGATCTCGATTAAGGACGCCTGGGGCCAACCATGATTAGGCAGGAGGCTATCGAGTACTGGAAAATGTGTGGGGATCCCAGCAAGTAAAGAGGCCTCGCCTGCGCGCCAAATCTTTTCATGCCGCAATAGCGCCTCTAACGATTCATGGGACTTATTTTGTACTGGGGACATTTTTATTTATGTTCTTTAAATCGATCTGAGCTAACTCGTTAAAAAAGCCCTTATAGCAAAACTAAAACAACCAGCTTCTTAAAATTCTTTGCTAAATATCACTACCATCACGTTACTTAGTTTGAGTTCTTAAGATTCCGACACCCAGACCTTCGATTGTTAACGACTGATGACGCAGATCGATCTCAAGTGGTTCGAATTCCGAGTTCTCCGGCAATAGCCACACGCGACTACCTTGTCGCTTGAGTCGCTTCACGGTGACTTCATCGTCCAACCTTGCAACAACGATTTGCCCATTGCGGGCCTCAGGTGTGGCGTGCACAGCAAGTAGATCACCGTCCATGATGCCTATGTCACGCATGCTCAATCCTCTAACTTTCAGAAGATAATCCGCGCGCGGTTTAAATAAATCGGGATCGACCTGGTGTCGAGCTTCTATATGCTCGGTGGCGAGAATAGGGGATCCCGCTGCAACTTGGCCTACAACTGGGAGTGTTAAACTATCGGTATAGGCTTCGGCAAGTCGGATCCCGCGAGAGGCACCCGGGAGAAGTTCAATCGCACCTTTGCGCGCCAAAGCGCGCAGATGATCTTCAGCTGCGTTGGCCGAGCGAAACCCTAACGTTTGAGCAATTTCCGCACGCGTTGGGGGTAAACCGCTCTCTGCAATATGATCCCGGATCAGTTCAAGAACTTGAATTTGGCGTGCTGTGAGTTTGATAGCCATAATGCAACCTGCTGTATCTATGTACAGCTGTTATTATATACAGCTATTCTTGTTTGGCAATCGCTCCTTAGGGGCCCGTGCCAAAATAACTTGACGGATAGTCTAAACGAGATCAGGCTCTCGGGTCATGAAAACCGAAGA
>JAQCEL010000098.1 GCA_027618655.1 Pseudomonadota bacterium
CCATCTCGCATGAGGTGTATGTCGTATCGACAATAATTTTTCGACCCGTCAGGCCCGCGTCTCCGTCCGGACCGCCGATCACGAATCGGCCCGTGGGATTAACATAAAAGTCTCCGTCGTCGCACATCCAGCCATCGGGTAAGGCGTTGATGACATGCGGTCGGACTATCTCTCTGACGTCCTCCTGCGAAAGACCTTCATCGTGTTGCGTGGATACGACGACAGATGCGGCCCCGACTGGCTTGCCATTTTCATAACGCAACGTCAGCTGACTTTTTGCATCGGGGCCAAGACCTGGTTCCGATCCGTTGTGCCGCACGGCCGCCAAGTCTTGCAATATCCGATGAGAATAATGAATGGGCGCCGGCATCAGCACGTCGGTCTCCGTGCACGCAAATCCAAACATAATTCCTTGATCACCAGCCCCTTCGTCTTTATCGCCAGAGGAATCGACGCCTTGCGCGATATCAACGGATTGCTTGTGTAAATGGCATTCAACGCTCGCATTCTTCCAGTGGAAACCGGCTTGCTCGTAACCTATGTCTTTAACGGCATTACGCGCCACTTCGATTAATCGATCATTAGTGACAGAATCCGGTCCTCGGACCTCGCCTGCGATGACAATTCGATTGGTCGTCGTGAGCGTTTCAGCAGCGACTCGCGAGAGTGGATCAGCGCGCAAGAATTCGTCAACGATCGCGTCCGAGATCCGGTCGCAAACTTTATCAGGATGGCCTTCAGAAACTGATTCGCTCGTAAATAGATAGTTAGACCGCACGCAACATACTCCAAATAACAGGATTCTAGACGAACAATGGGCGTATTATGCCGGAGATTGCCATTTATTGCGCCCGGCAGTGTTCCCAATGCCAACACGCAAGACGAAAACAAAGGATGCAGAACTTAATTATGCACTCTCTCGGGACAGGTTTTAGTCGCTGGCAACTTCCAAAACAATCTTACCCATATGCGTGCCACTCTCCATTAGTTCGTGGGCTTGCGATACTTCGTTTAACGGAAAACTAGAATGTATGACGGAGCGTAGCTGCCCGTTTGCAATCAAAGGCCACATTGACGCTTGGCAATTCGCCGCAATGGCTGATTTTTGCTCGGGCGACTGTGGACGCAGCGCTGATCCTGTCAAGGTCAGACGTTTCGTCAACACATGCATAAGATTCACTTCTGCTTTAGGACCAAGCAAAAAGGCAATCAGGGCGTAACGCCCATCAAGTGCGAGGAGCTTGAGATTTTTGTCGACGTAAGGTCCCGCGACCATATCCAGGACGACGTTAACGCCGCGTCCATTAGTGATCCGCTCGGCCTCGACCAGCCAGTCACTCGTTCGATAATTAATTGCGTGGTCGGCACCAAGTTCGAGGCAATAAGCACATTTTTCGTCGCTGCCAGCGGTCACCAATACCTGTGCCCCGATCGCTTTCGACACCTGGATCGCGGTCGATCCGATACCACTGCTGCCGCCGTGAATCAGCACCGTGTCGGCTGCGACTAAGGCCGCACGTGTGAGTAGGTTGTACTGCACCGTGAAGCAGGTTTCCGGCAAGGTCGCGGCTTCTAAGCTACTCAAATTCTCCGGCCAAGGTAGGCAGTGGCGTTCATCAACCTTACAAAACTCGGCGTAACCGCCCCCGTGAGTCAACGCCACGACCCGGTCGCCTAGTTGCCATTTCAGAGCCGCTGTACCGCGCGCAACGACTTCGCCCGCAACTTCGAGTCCTGGATAAGCACTTGCGTCCGCCGGGACCTTGTAATGACCTTGTCGTTGCATGCAATCAGGCCGGTTCACGCCGGCGGCCAATACCCGGATCAAGACATCACCTGGGCCTACAACGGGGACGTCAGCCTGACAGATCTGCAACACGCTCGGATCACCAGGTGCCGTGATTTCAACCGCTCGCATCGTTGTTGGTAATGTCATATTTCACCTTAGGGTTAAAACGGCGCCTAGTATAAACCACGCCGGAATTTGAACTTGCAGCCCAAATTCGAGCAGTGAAGCCCGCGGGGCAGTCGCATGATACGATCGCCGGCGCATTTTCTGACACAGGGTTACCGAATCATGCCAACAAGACATTGCCGCGTTTTAATCCTTGGCTCCGGCCCGGCTGGATATACCGCAGCCGTCTACGCTGCTCGTGCCGCCCTCGATCCCGTCATGGTGACCGGTGTCGAAATCGGCGGGCAAATGACGACCACAACGGATGTGGATAATTGGCCAGGCGACGATGAAGGCGTACAAGGTCCGGAACTCATGGAGCGCATGAAGCGTCATGCGGCTCGTTTTGGTACCGAAATGATCCACGATCATATTAGCGCCGCCTACTTATCCGAAACGCCGTTCCGATTAATCGGCGATCAAGAGGAATACACCTGTGACGCCTTGATCGTTGCGACCGGCGCAACAGCGAAATATTTAGGTCTCGAATCCGAAGAAGCATTCAAAGGCCGCGGCGTATCAGCCTGCGCAACCTGCGACGGATTCTTCTACCGCAACAAGCCCGTTGCGGTCATCGGCGGCGGAAACACGGCGGTCGAAGAAGCGCTTTATTTATCGAACATCGCGTCAAAAGTGACGGTAATTCATCGGCGCGACCACTTCCGGTCTGAGAAAATTCTAAGTAACAGACTGTTGCAAAAACAGGGTACCAATGTCGCTGTGGAATGGAACCATGTGCTCGATGAAGTTCTCGGGGATGCGAGCGGCGTGACTGGGATCCGCATCCGCAGCACGGATACAAATGAATCAAAGGAGCTCGCAGTGCACGGCACGTTTATCGCGATCGGACACAAACCGAATACCGAAATATTTAACGATCAGCTCGCTATGAGCGGCGGATACATCGTGGTCGGGAAAGGTCCGGACGGATTCGCGACCGCCACGAGTATTCCCGGCGTATTCGCGGCCGGCGATGTGGCCGATGCGATTTACCGGCAAGCGATAACATCCGCCGGGTCCGGTTGTATGGCAGCGCTCGATGTTGAACGTTATCTAGAAGCGAAAAACTAAGCCGGCCGCAGAAACGCGCCGTGAACGGCGAAACGGCTAACGAACGAAATCGAATTTAGCGACACAACGAATCATCGGATCCTCAATCGCCAGACTGCGCAAATTAAGCAACAGAGCCTGGATAGCGCCGTTTTAAAGCGGCATACAGCTGATCGCGAAAATCCAGGTCGTCTGCATCAATGGTCGCTAGGATCTCGACTAAATGCTCGTTGTCTTCGCGACCGTCCCAGGTTTTCGCATAATTGCCCTCCCGGTAACCATGATCCTGCCGAAAGTAATTTAAAACATTCTTGCCAACATAGCCGCGATACAAATCCTCGAAGTCACGACGAATTTCTTTGAGCAATGCGGGAATGATGGGGATCAAAAATTCTTTTTCTGCCAGGGCAAAGTTTGCGAGCGTTTCCACGTCTTCAAGAAATCCTGTCGATGACGCAACGCTTTCCCACTCCTCGGCAATCTGTTGCGCCGCAAGTGAATAGTCGCGAACCGGGGTAATACGCATGCTCAAGCCAAAATGCCAGATATCGACAATTTCCAACATCACCTGCTCCACATCCTGGTGAGATTCTTTCCACCACTTCCAACCGCCGTAGTGATCCATAAGTTCAGCGCATTCTATCCATAACGCTCGATACCACTGTCTATCTCGCTCGATCCAATTCTTATCGACTCTGGAATTCATGCCATCTTGCATCTCGAGCATGACGGCAATCTTTTCGACCATTAACGCGCGTTGTTTTGCATTCGACTTCATGTTTTCTCCATCAGTTAATCGTCACGGCGAGCGTTTAGTACTCGAGTTTCGATCATTAGATCATCGTCTGAGAAGTCCACCCAGCGGACCTTGCAGGACGCAGAATACGCGATCACCGTCCTTGGGCGACACCTTTGGAAAACCAATGATCGCAACACGCTTGCGCTATAATCCGCCGCTGCAAAGCGCTGAATGACAGCGCTAAACACAACTTTAATATAGTCAAGCATGGATCCAGCTGTTTTAACCGCGATCGTCCTCGTCCTCGTTATCACCGCACTCGGGTGGCTCCATCGAGCCCCAGATTTCACCATCTGGGGTGGTGTTGCGTTGCTCTGCGTTGTGCCTGTCGTGCACGACGGCACGTATCGTATCGGAGTCATCGTGGCGAAAGACGCACTCGGCGGGCTCGCCAACGATGGCGTGGTAACCATCGCTTGCATGTTCATCGTCGCGGCTGGATTACGCGAAACCGGGGTTATGAACTGGTTAGCAGACCGCTTCTTTGGAAAGCCGAAATCGTTAGTTTCCGCGCAAGTGCGACTACTGATACCGACTGCGCTATTGAGCGGATTTCTCAACAATACACCACTCGTCGCGATGCTAATGCCAATTACCCAAGACTGGGCAAAGCGCAACAACTTTAGTTCGTCGATGCTGCTGATGCCATTGTCCTTCGCCGCCATTCTAGGTGGCGCCTGTACGTTGATCGGTACCAGCACCAATGTGATTGTAAATGGATGGCTCATCGAGGAAATGGGGCATCCTGGCCTAGGCATGTTTGAAATGACGAGTGTTGCCGCGCCGATCGCGATCGTCGGCATTGCCTGTACCATTTTCTTCAGCCATTTATTATTGCCACTGCGTAAACCGGCCCTGCAACCCACCGACGACCCGCGCGAATATGTCGTCGAAATGATCGTCGATGAAAACAGCGAACTTATCGGTCAGACGGTTGAGAGTGCCGGCCTACGTGGCCTACCTGAACTCTATTTGATCGAAATCGAAAGAGACAATGAGCTTATTGCCGCGGTATCGTCGAACATCGAATTACACGCAAACGATCGCCTAGTCTTCGCTGGTGTCGTCGACTCCGTGGTCGATTTACAGCGCTTCAATGGGCTTCGCCCGGCCAGCGATCAAGTTTTCAAGCTCGATGGAAGTCGCAGCGATCGCGTTCTTTTAGAAGCTGTGGTCAGCGATAGCTGCCCGCTGGTTGGTGCAACAATCAAGGAAGGACGTTTTCGCACCATCTACAATGCTGCGGTGCTCGCCGTCGCACGCAATGGGGAGCGGATAAACAAAAAAATCGGGGATATCGAACTCCGCGCGGGTGACACCTTGTTGCTTGAGGCGCGAGCGAATTTTCATGAACAGCAACGTAATCGACGCGATTTTTATTTGGTGAGTAAAGTGGACGGTGGTTTTCACTTTGCGACACGCCGCGCACCGGTCGCCGTGGCGATCATGATTGCGGTGGTCAGCAGCGTCACGTTTGGACACCTATCGATGCTTCAGGCAAGTTTATGTGGTGCCATCGCGATGGTTGCATCTGGCTGCTGTAAACCGACGAACGCACGGCGAGCGATCGACTGGGAAGTCTTACTCGTCATCAGCGGCGCGCTAGCGCTCGGGCGCGCAATGGACGTGAGCGGACTCGCAGCGCAAATAGGACAGAGCGTTCAAACGATCTTCGGGACCAACCCAACAATAATGTTAGCGGCGATTTTCGCGCTTGCCATGATCTTTGCCGGCACCATCACCGCGAAAGCGGCGGCCGTTCTAATGTTGCCAATAGCCTTGGCAGTCGCCACCGCCCTGAACGTCTCCTATATGCCTTACGTTATTGCTGTCATGCTCGCATCGAGCACGTCCGTCGCAACACCGATTGGCTATCCGACCAATCTCATGGTCTACGGCCCAGGGGGTTATCGATTTTCCGATTACTTGAGAGTTGGCGCGCCGCTATCGCTGATAATTTGGATTATGGGCGTGTTGTTAATTCCACTCGCCTGGCCGTTCTAAGCCGTCTTGCTCACAAAGTCTCGAGAAATTTTATGACTTCTGCAATGTCATTCGTTCGAGTCATCGCGGGCAAGGCATCGAGAAACGACTTGCCATACGATTTCGTCTCGAGTCGCGGATCGCATAAAACCAACACCCCGCGATCCGTGTCGTCACGAATCAGACGACCCGCGCCTTGCTTTAGCGTGATCACGGCCTCGGGAACCTGATAGTCAAAAAAAGGATTTCCCCCGTCGGCTTTTAGTGCGCTGATGCGGCTACGGGTAATTGGATCATCGGGCGGTGCGAACGGCAGTTTGTCGATTATGACGCAGGACAAACCGGCGCCACGCACGTCGATGCCTTGCCAAAATGTCGCCGTCCCTAACAACACCGCGTTACCTAAATCTTCAAACTGCTTAAGAAGCCCTGCACGCGGGGCGTGTCCCTGGATCAAGAGCGGAAAATTCGTTCGCTCGCGCAACAAAGATGCGCACGCATCCAACGCCCGATAGCTTGTAAATAGTAAAAACGTGCGGCCACGTGTCGCCTCGATAAGTGGTACTGACAAGTTCACCACCGCTTCCAAATAAGCGGGATCGCGTGGCTCAAGTCCGATCCGAGGCAAATACAACAGCGCTTGCGCCGCGTAATCAAACGGGCTATCCCAACATCCTTCGGATGCCTCGTTGATCCCAAGCTCGCGTTTAAAATGTGAGAAATCGCCGTTTACCGACAACGTCGCCGAAGTAAATATCCAAGTCCCCGAATACGAACCGGTCATGGACTGAAAGGGATCTGCGATCGACACGGGTGTGGCGTGCAAAACGGCACCCCTGGCACTCGTTTCGAACCAGCGGATCCATTGAAAATCGACGTCGTCACTGGCCGAGGCAAACAGTTCTAAACGCGCACAAAAACGCAAGGCGCGTGCATAACAGTTTTCCGCATTCGGGCCGCGTTCACTCGCCAGTTCCAGCTGGTCGCGCAGTCGCTGCAGAGAACGACGTAGCGCGTCGAAATCTTGACCGACTTGCTCATTATCGCTGAGGTGTAACCACTCTCCGCGCGGACCAAAACGATTCAAGCTGCGGACCAAATTTGCTGTTGAAATTTCCAGCTCACCAGCCGCGTCCCGCAACGTCGGCATATCGGCGGCTTCGGACTCACGCGCCGCTAAAGAGTCGCGACATAAATCGCGGAGTTGGCGGGAACTTAACGACGATCCAAAAAATGTCGAGGCGACATCCGGCACTTGATGCGCCTCGTCGAGCACGATTATTTCGGCGCTCGGCAGAAGCTCGGCAAATCCTTCTTCGCGCAATGCCATGTCTGCGAAAAGTAGATGATGATTTACTACGACAACATCGGCACTTGCGGCATCGCGTCGCGCCTTAACGACAAAGCATTCATCGAAATAGCCGCATGATTGCCCTAAACAGTTATCCACGGTCGAAGTGACATTGGGCCAGATTGATGAATCATCCGGTAAACCGGCGGCCGTCGCGACGTCACCGTTATCCGTGTGCCTCGCCCACTCGGCGACGTAGGCCAGATCGTCTTGCTCGACGGGTGCGAGTTCACGTGAGCCGTGCGCTTGTTCCAGCCGATGCAGGCAGAGATAGTTCGTCCGCCCTTTCAACAACGCGACCGACATGCGTGAGCGCAATGCCTCTTGGACTAGCGGGATATCGCGTTCGAACAATTGGTCTTGTAGGGTCTTTGTTGCTGTCGAAATAATTGTTTTCCGATTGCCAGCCAAACACGGGACTAAATACGCCAAGGTTTTGCCGGTGCCCGTACCTGCTTCACAAAGCAAGGAGCCACCGTCGCGCAATACTTGCTCGATATGAGCGGCCATTGCTTGCTGCTGTGGCCGCGTTGTAAATCCGGGCAGGAATTGCGCGATCGGGCCATCTTGGCTGAGTAAGGCGCTGGCGCCGGCACGAGATTGTCCTGGTTCGGCAGCCACAAGGTCCGCCTCATTGACGCTCATTGCTGGTGGCATTCAAGACCGCGATCGGCGGCCCATTCGCGCCGCGCAATAATTTTGAATTGCGCAAGCGTCATGACACCGCGTTTATTCGAGGATTTTTTTGCTAGGACAGATTCAATTGACTCGCGTGTGGCGCAATAGATTTCTTGCGACTCATAGTCTTCGCCCATGATAACGAGCGCTGTTTCATCCCACTTTTGGTCAAGTTTCAGTTGGCCGATCCGCGGCGTTCCTTTCGTTTCGCCAAACAGGACTCGTCCCTTTACTTGCACTCTAACGACCGAGTTCTCGGATCGTCGAAGCGCATCGCAACCTGGGTTGGGTTCTATCGGCTGCTCTAGGCCGAGCAAGCGTATCGCGTCATTGACCGCAATCTCAGCGCTTAGCGGAAGCGTTTTCCCAGTCGCTCGTCGATATTCTGCTGCTAAACGCCGCGCCTCGGCGGTCAGCTTGTCAACGGAATAGGGCTCAGATGTCGCCAAGGCACGCTCCGAATTTGATCATGTCAAGCATGAAGTATTTAGCATAACTATATGATTTTATTTGCTGTAACCTAAGCTTTATCCTGACGCACAATCGTTACTATGAATCCGCGCTAGGCGTCTTTAGCAATGCTCAAGCGCTGCGCCGAAGGGGTCAAAGCTCGTGCATTGGTTCAGTGATTGTTGTCCAGTACAGAGCATCACTAATCGATCGACGCCAAGTGCGACCCCGGAACAACTTGGCATTCCAGCGTCGAGCGCCGCGAGGAATAGGGGATCTGATTCCATTTCAGGAAGCTTGAGCTGTTGACGTCGAATGCCCTCGCGTCGGTGGCGCTCGAGTTGTTCTTCGTAGTCCGTCACTTCGAAGTAGCCATTTGCGATTTCTACTCCGCCAATTATGAGTTCGAAACGTTGCGCGACGGGTGGCGACCCAGGCGCAATACGCGCATACGCGCATTGCTCGACGGGAAAATCGTAGACGAATAGCGCGTCAGTTGCTGGCCGGTCCCGGAGAAATAGTTGCGCAAACAAAACGTCGAATAACACGACTCGATCGTCGCTCGCGACCCCTAGTTCAGCCCCGGTCGCCGCTGCCGTTTCGCTCAAACGGATGGTCGATGCGGTGTGCGGATCGAAGCCATATTCGCCCTGAAACAGCTCCGCGTAAGTTTTTCGTTCGAAATGAAGTGACGGCAGTAACGCGAGTACCAAGGCCTCGACATCATCCATCAGATGATGGTGGTCGAAGCCCACACGATACCACTCCAGTAACACGAATTCGGCCAAATGATAGCGCCCCGGCTGCTCGACTCGAAACGCGTGGCACAACTGGAAAATATCTCCGCTTCCGGCAGCCAACAATCGCTTCATTGCAAATTCCGGTGACGTTTGTAAGTAACCCCTCGGCCAATGGTTAGCCTCAGCCGGCGCGCTTGTTGCAAAACTGGTTAACGCCGGGTCTTGCGACCCCGACGGCATTAGCAGCGGCGTTTCAACTTCCAGCACATCCTCGGCGGCAAAATAATCACGTATTTGGCGCATTGTCGATGCTCGTCGGCGCAACACTTCGATCGTTGCGCTCGGCCGCCAATCAAACGGTTCAGTCTTCCTTGGCACGCGACACGTATTCACCAGTGCGAGTATCGATCTTAAGAACGTCGCCTTGTTCAATGAATAAGGGAACTTTAACGACGGCGCCGGTTTCCATGGTGGCCGGCTTGGTTCCGCCGGACGCAGTATCGCCGCGCACACCAGGATCAGTTTCGGTTATGGTAAGGATCGCAAAATTCGGTGCGACCACAGAAATTGGTTCGCCGTTCCATAAGGTAACCATGCAGGTCTCTTGGCCTTTTAGCCATTTCGTCGTATCGCCCATCGCGGCTTTAGACGCAGACATCTGCTCGAACGTTTCCGGGTTCATAAACGTCCAGCTATCGCCATCGCTGTAGGAATATTCCATGTTCGTTTCGACAACGTCGGCGGCTTCCACGGACTCCCCCGACTTATAGGTTTTTTCGATGACCCGGCCAGACTTGAGATTTCGAACCTTAATCCGGTTGAATGCCTGGCCTTTACCTGGTTTGACAATGTCGTTCTCGACGATGGTATAAGGGTCTCCATCGAGCATGATTTTTAGACCCATCTTGAATTGGTTCGTACTGTATGACGCCATTACAATGCATTCTCGACTATTTAAGGCGGGCGTATGATAACTCGAACCACCGATGAGGATCAGCAACTGCAATGGATTGACGAACTTCGTCTGGCGTACACCAACCCACTGCAGTTACTCGAAGATTTAGCGTTAAGCGCTGGCGAAGTGGACTTGGCATCCTCTGAAACAAATTTCTCATTCCGGGTCCCGCGACCGTTTGTGTCTAGAATGCGCCTGTCGGACCCAAATGATCCGTTACTATTGCAAGTGCTACCGCGCGAACAAGAGTTCACTTTGCATCACGGATTTAGTCTCGACCCAGTCGGAGAGTTACCGAGCCGTCGATCACCCGGTCTGCTGCAGAAATATCCTGGTCGCGCATTGATTATTGCAACAGGCGGTTGCGCCATTAATTGTCGCTATTGTTTCCGCCGCCATTTTCCCTACGCGCAATCGGTTGGATCGACCAATATCGGTCGCGCGATCGACGATTTACAGGCCGACCGGTCAATCAATGAAGTCATCCTAAGCGGTGGTGATCCACTATTACTAGACGACGATAAGCTTGCGGCGCTTATTGAGCAACTAAACGCAGTACCCCATTTACGACGACTACGCATTCATACACGACTACCCGTGACGATTCCTACGCGTTTTACGGATCAGTTAATTTCAACGCTGGTCACATCGCCGCTCACGCCGGTGATCGTATTGCACATTAATCATGCAAATGAGATTGATGACGACGTCGCAGCCGGATTGCGGCGCTTCGCGAGGGCAGGAATTCGATTATTAAATCAGAGCGTCCTACTGCGTGGCATTAACGATGACGAATCCGTTTTGGCGGATCTCTCGGAAGCGCTGTTTGACGCGTCTGTTCTACCTTACTACGTGCACTTGCTTGATCCAGTTGCCGGCGCGGCTCACTTTGATGTCAACGATACGCGAGCAAGAGCGCTCGAAGCAAAGCTCCGCGCGAAGTTACCTGGCTATTTGGTGCCGAAGTTCGTGCGCGAATCTGCGGGTGAGTTGAGTAAAACACCCATTTAACGCTTTGTGCCCTCAAGTTAGATCGCCGCGATGCCGACATAATCGTTGAACGGCGACCCTCCCCTCCCTATATGTCCCGTTCGCTGGGGAGCCGGCACTAAAGCCGACTCCCCCTTTTTCATCGCACGGCCGCTCGTCGCCGCACTATTCGTTCGTGCTCGGCCGCGCAAATGCCAGCAACACATTACCGGGCAGTCCACCCCATTTGCTATATCCCGACATAACGTAAACCCATCCATCCGCGATAACCGGGCCGGTTGCGTCAATTGCCCCTCCCCGCCCTTTTGCACCATTGATGGTTTCAAATTCTCGCGCCGTGTCATAAGTCCACAACACCGCGCCCGTATCCGAATCAAAGGCCCGCAAGTGTCCGCTCATTGCGCCCGCAAAAATAACGCCGGGGATTGCACTGACGGCAGCAGTTTGCGCAGGGCTACACATAGGCCGGTCCCCGCAATCAATCGCAGGCGCGCGCCACGCCACCGCTCCGGAAATAAAGTTCAGGGCGACAACGCCACCGCCAGCCTTAGCGTCGAGCGCAAGTTTTGGATCGAGTAAGTCCGGGCTATTCCATCGAATGTCACCCAAGGCAACGTAGACTTTTTCCCCGTCGTTTGCGGGCCCCCATTCAATACCGCCAAGAATGCCGCCTTCGGCGACCTTTCGCTGCCATAACAGTTTGCCACCAGCATCAGGATCCAGCGCATGTACCACACCGGATTTCTGCGCGGCTAACAGTATTCGCTGGCCGTTCGCCTGCGTCACTAAACTCGGCGAACTGCCCATATCGAAGTCGAGGCCCGGGTCGTTCGGACAGTTAGTTTTGTCGGCGGTACCGCACGACATATTCCATGCATCTCCGCTTAAGCCTTGGTAGCTCCACAGTATTTCGGTCGTGACCGCGTCAATCGCAAGGATCGCGTCACTTGTGGTGGTCGCAGGCTGAGATGCGTTCTCGCCAGTGCCAACATAAACGACTTTACGCCGGCTATCATACGTTGGGGCCGACCAAATCGTCGCGCCGGACGGCCCGTACGACGCGTTGCCGACGGCGTTTTTCCCCGTTTCCTTTGCTTCTTCTTCAATGGTGTAGCGACGCCAGCTCTCTGCCCCCGTGGCGGGATCCAATGACACGACACTGCCGCGAAATACACAGCACACCGCATCGGTTGCGGCCACTAAAGTGGATTCAGTCGCCGTCACAGGGACTAAAAGTTGCTTGTCGGCCAGCATGAAACTTCCCATAAGCCTAGAGGCAGGAAAATCATCCACGCGTTTACGCCAAAGAAGTGCACCCGTCTTTGCGTCCACAGCATAGGCCGTTCCAATGAGGTCACCGAAAAAAGCGACTATCGATGGCTTACCGTTGACGTCAACCTCGCCCAGAACGACAGAATTTTTTACCGGGCCATCAGCCTGGAAGCGCCAATGCAGACACGCGCTTTTTGCATCAATTGAATACACAGTTCCATTGCGGCTGCCGACGAACAACCGGCCGCTGACCACGGTTGGTTGCGACTCTGCGATTGTTTCGCCAGCGAAAGCGAAAGCCCATTGAAGTTCTAAATCCGGGACCTCGTTCGGCAACAGTCGCGCACTGTCTAAATTTTGAAACCGAGTGTTTTCCGGGCCGTTGCCCCACCCATTCCAGTGCGGCGAAGCAAATAGATCGCCCTGCGGCCACTCGCTCGCCGCACACACCGCGCCGTGTTGCGCGTTCCAATTTGGATCGTAGGCTTGGCCGGTTAAGTATTCAGCGACCGCAACTCGCTCAGGACCGTTGAGGCGAAAATTCCCCACGACTCTCATCACGCCTGTTTGGAGTGCCCGAATGATCGTTCCGGTCGGCATTGCCGCAAGCGTGTCTCGATGGGGAATTTGCGGCGCGCCGCTCTCGTGACAAGCAGCGCATTCGGTTGCGTAGATAGTTGCGCCATCGCGTTCTGGAGCCGCGCTGGTCGCGGCGGCCATTGAGCAGAGCGCTAAAATTGCCGCACGCTGAACAATGAATTTCGTTCGAGTGGTCATGAAAGCCTCCGCGCATCCGGAAAGACGGTGCAGTTAGCTTACTCTTCCAGGTCCGAAATTGACGAACTTTAAAATTCACGACGCGACTAGAATGCGGCCATGTCCGCGGAAAGACTTTATATCTCGGTGGCAGCGAGACCGTCTAAACCTTTTCCATGATGTCTACTTTCTGAAATCCGCGCGGTAATTTCAAGCCACGGTGCGCGCGCTCAGAACGATAATAGTCGAAATCTTTTTGCTTAAGCGTAATGTGTCGACCGCCGGCGCTAATTTTCAGCGAACCGTGCGCAGGGATTGCGACGGCAGCCATCATGTACTCCTCACGCGATTTCAGTTTCGCAGGCGGGATTTGCATCATCTTGAGTCCTTTACCGCGTGCTAATTCCGGCAACTCAGTTGCGCGAAATATCAGTAAATAGCCTTCATTTGTGAGGCACGCGATCTCCTCTGACTCACGGTCGACAACAATCACTGGCGCAATCGCACGCGCCACCCCGCGGACCGAAAGTACTGCTTTGCCGGCTTTATTCTTTGAATACAATTCGCCTAGCGGTGCAATAAACCCGTATCCCGAGTCGGATGCAATCAGGATCTTCGTGTCTGCATCTGCGGCCACCACACCGACAAATTCTGTGCCATTCGGTGGGGTCAATCGTCCGCCCAACGGTTCGCCCATGCTGCGCGCCGACGGAAATGAATGCGCCGCTAAGGAGTAGCAACGCCCGCTCGCGTCGAAGAAAACTGCGGTCTGGTTCGTTCGGCCGAGCGCTGCCGATTGAAAACCATCGCCCGTCCTAAACGCCAATTCGCGAGGATCGATGTCGTGGCCTTTCGCCGCTCTAACCCAGCCCTTCTCGGACAAGACAATGGTGATCGGTTCCGACGGGATCAGGTCGGCTTCGGAGATCGCTTGGGCGGCCTGTCGCGCAACTATCGGCGAACGTCGATCATCGCCAAATTTTTCTGCGTCGGATTTAATTTCATCGCGTACTTTCGTTTTTAGACGACGCTTCGAATTTAATATCTGTTCGATTTGCTTTCGTTCTGCAGCCAGATCGGCTTGCTCGCCACGAATGCGTTGCTCTTCCAAACGGGCCAAATGACGTAGTCTTAAATCGAGGATTGCGTCTGCTTGGGTGCCGGTCAATTTAAAGCGCTTCATTAACACGGGCTTCGGCTTGTCCTCATTACGGATAATTTTGATCACTTCATCAATGTTCAGAAACGCGATCAAATAGCCATCAAGAATGTGCAAGCGATCGATCACTTTATCGAGTCGAAACTGCAGGCGCCGTCGCACCGTGCCTGTGCGAAACTCAAGCCATTCCGTCAATAAGGTTCTTAAATTTTTGACCGCCGGTAGGCCGTTTGTGCCGATAATATTGAAGTTAATTCGATAATTTCGTTCAAGATCCGTGGTCACAAATAAATGCTGCATCAACTGCTCGGCGTCGACCCGGTTGGACCTCGGGATGAGTACCAGCCGAGTTGCAGTTTCGTGATCCGACTCGTCACGAATATCTTCGAGCATCGGCAATTTTTTCGCCTGCATTTGCTGCGCGATTTGTTCGATGATCTTATTGCCTGATGTTTGGTAGGGTAAGGCCGTGATCACAATGCCGCCCTTTTCGATTTCGAAACAGGCGCGCATTTTTATCGAACCATGGCCAGTCTCATAGGCCTGAAGGATCTCCTCGGGCGGCGTGATAATTTCCGCCGTTGTTGGGAAGTCGGGGCCGAGAATGTGCGTGCAGAGTTCTTCGAGCGTCGCGTTTGGATTATCAAGTAAAACCACACACGCGGCGGCCACTTCACGCAAGTTATGCGGCGGGATGTCGGTTGCCATCCCGACGGCAATACCCGTGGTTCCATTTAGCAATAAATTCGGTAGACGAGCGGGAAGCAGTAAGGGTTCATCTAAGGTCGCATCGAAATTCGGTGTCCAATCGGTCGTGCCTTGATCGAGTTCGCTCAATAAAATTTCTGCGTAAGGCGTTAATTTCGCTTCCGTGTAACGCATCGCGGCAAACGATTTCGGGTCGTCGCTTGATCCCCAGTTACCCTGTCCGTCAATTAACGGGTAGCGATAGCTGAATGATTGCGCCATCAACACCATCGCTTCGTAGCACGCGGAATCGCCATGCGGGTGAAACTTACCCAGCACGTCACCGACCGTACGGGCGGATTTTTTAAATTTCGCCGCAGCATTCAGTCCGAGCTCAGACATCGCATAGATAATGCGCCGCTGGACCGGTTTTAGGCCATCCCCGATGTAAGGTAGCGCCCGATCCAGAATGACGTACATCGAATAATCAAGATACGCTTGCTCGGTAAAATCTCCTAGGGGCCGGCGTTCAATATCGACAATTTCGCTCATCGCGTTATTTAAGTTCCTAACGCCGATCAGGCCGGCGAAATTAGATTACCTTTGTGTTCTAGCCATGTACGGCGATCTGAGGCACGCTTCTTGGCCAGCAACATGTCCAGCATTTTTTCGGTATCGCCACTTTCATCAATTGTCAGTTGCACCAGTCGGCGGGTTTCAGGAAGCATTGAGGTTTCGCGCAACTGGAGCGGGTTCATTTCACCTAAACCCTTAAATCGCTGAACATTCACTTTACCTTTGAGTTTCTCCGCCGCAATGCGGTCGATAATGCCAGCCTTCTCGTCTTCATCGAGCGCATAAAATACGGAATTGCCGACGTCAACTCGGTATAACGGCGGCATCGCCACGTAGACTCGTCCAGCTTCCACGACCGGTCGGAAATGACGAACGAACAAGGCACACAGCAAGGTTGCGATATGCGCACCGTCAGAATCAGCATCGGCTAAGATACACAACTTCCCATAGCGCAACCGAGAAATATTTGGCGACCCCGGATCGACGCCGAGCGCAACCTCAATGCT
>JAQCEL010000099.1 GCA_027618655.1 Pseudomonadota bacterium
GAGCCGATACGGGTGAAAAGGTGTGGGAGTACGATGCGAAAGTTGGCATATCCGCGCCGCCTATTTCCTATGCTGTCGACGGAAAACAATTTATCGCCTTGCCAGTCGGCTGGGGAGGCGGGCTGGCAATGCTCGGCGGTACTTTAGCAGCGCAAAATGGTTGGCCTTACGGCATGCACCCCCGGCGTTTGCTCGTGTTCGCATTGGACGGCAAAGCCAAATTACCGAAGACGCCGCCGCCGATGTTTGTCACCCCAATCGACGATCCCGATTTCATCGTCGATGCGAGCTTGGCCGCACATGGCGAAGAACGTTGGACTAAAACCTGTGTGTGGTGTCACGGACCTGCGACAATTTCCGGCGGCGGAGCGCCAGATCTAAGAGCGTCCGGTGTCATGCTCGATTTTGATCTGACCAAAAAGATTGTCTTAGACGGTGAGCGAATTCCGCGCGGTATGCCTAAATTTGATGATTTCTCGGTAGAAGATGTGAAGGCGATTCAGCATTACGTGCGTCAACAGGCGAGGATCGCGCTTACGGCGAAAGCTGCTGTCGCAAAAGTTAGCGAATAAAACTTCTGCGCGAAAGTTTTTAGTTAAAGACACTGAAGGTCGTGCTGGTTTGCGTGGCCTTTAGAATGTCGCGATCAGGATCCGATGAGTAGCAGTGAGGCGCTTTGAGCAACGGCGGCTTTAGCGCGCTTGTGCAGTTCGCGGTCGCTCGCACTAGAAATAGGGTGGTCGGTCGTCACGAATTGATACCCTTCGGCACCCAACACGCGCGCCATTAACTCTGCGGCACTAACAAATTGCGCTGTCATGATGCCAGCCGCCGGTATTGCGAGTCGCTCTCCGATGATGGCGTCATGCAAACTGCACGACGAGCAGCTACCTCAGTCGCCGATACCCGTGATGAGCGCGTTCCAGCGTTGTGCGTCGTCAAGTAGCGACGCATCAACCGGGGTGCTGTAATTAAATTTCGTAATGCGCACGACTTCCGCGACCTTGTACTGCACACGGATCTCTTCCGCAAACGCATCGAAGAATGGAATGCTGCCTTTCTTGCCATTGGAGATAATCGCAACGACGGCACTTTCTAGAGATTTCAATTTCGGCGCAAGCGTGAATTCACCGAAGTGACTTTCGTGTGTTGGATCGAGAAATTGAATACTCATAAAAATTAATTCTCCGGGTGGCAGTGCTGCTCAGATTTCGCAGTCAACACAGGCGCCAATCGCTAAGGTAATGGCTTGGCTCGTTTCGCCGAGCCACGGCGGAATAACGGCACCGAATCCGCCGGCTGGCCCACCTGCAGCGATCACGAGTAAATGCTCGGGTGACACCAACGCGGCGTGTTCGCGATCGCCCTTATCGCCAACCACTGCGCTTTTACCGCAATCTGCCCATTCGCGGCGATAAATTCGCGCCTTGGCATAGACGTATCGTCGGATATCCGCTTTCGACCAACCCGCACGATCGAAGTGTGCGCGAAGCTGAGGTGGCACGACGATGGCGTAGTTGCCGGGCCAAATCGAATAGTGACGCATGTTCGCTTTTATTTCGGAGACGTAGGTGTCGAGTATTTCTTCCGGCTGCGTAGTCCATTCATTTAATATTTGGCGCGGCGCGCCAGCGGCCATCACAGTTACTGCCGAGGCGTGTTGTGGCACGCCGCGTTCTTCGGCGAGTGGTAGCCAAGGGGTGTTTTCTTCGTCTTCGCTTAGACAAAAACTGATCTTGCCCGGGTGTCCTAATGTCGAGCGGTCGACTTCACCAGGACGCACGTCGAGGAGATTATATAGCACGAGCCGGATCGCGCGACCGATCACCGTCGTTGCTCGATCCGTCGCGCCTAAAGCGCTGAAGTTCCCATCCATGCTTTGTTCGAGCCGCACAGGCCCGTTGATAACAATCAACACAGCACATCCACCGGTACTCGAGGTCGCGCCGTGTAGCACGAATGGCGCCTGCAACATGGCGGTTAACGCGGCCACGACAACTGGAAAATGCATCGGCAAGCAACCAGCCATGACCGCGTTGACCGCGACCTTCTCAGCCGTAAGCGCTCTTTCACGTACTGGCTCTATGCCAATTAAATGTGAAGCAGGTAATAACGCCCAATCGAGACAGGCTGCGACTAGCTCCGGGGTCGGCGGAACAATCGGTAGTCCGTCGCTCCATCGACGCGAATGAAACCATTCTTGTAGCGCCGAATAGTCATCGACGGCGTATTGTTTTGATGAGAATTGGTGGGTCCGGATCATGAGCTTACTCGACGCTTAGCAAACGCCCTTATCTTTAAGTGCTTGTCGTTGTTGCGCATCGTACCCTAGCCGCTCAAGTAAGGCGTCTGTATCCGCGCCAAGTTCCGCAAGCTTGTCGGATATCTGTGCAGGTTCATTTTTAAATCTGACCGGCGTGTCCAAGCGTTCGACACCGTCACTGCCAACTGAAATCATACCGCGTTCGCGCAGATATTCTTGCTGCCAGGCTTCGTTAAGATTGAGCACGGGGGCATAACAGATTCCAAGCGTGCCGAGCCATCTGTCCCATTCTAACAAGCTGCGTGTCGCGAACGTTTCATTTAGAAATTCTTTCACCGGATCTTGTGCCGGTCCCCATGGACGTTTACACACCTCAATTAAATCTGGCCGTTGGAGAGCGTTTAATAAGTTCTCGACGAAATTCATCTCAGCCCCAGAGAGCACTAAATGTCGATCGTCTGACGTGCGATACACGTTGTAGAACGCCGCACCCCCATACAATCGCTCGTTCTCAAGTTCGGGTGCCTCACCTTCAGCAAGCACACTGCTAATAATATGTGGATTCCAAGACATCAAAGAATCCGTCATGGACATGTCAATGAAATCACCGATGCCGGTTTTCTCACGCCGGTAGAGCGCCATGAGTATTCCTACGAGCGCAAGTGATCCGAGTGCAACGTCTGCCGTCGGGCTCGCGGGCAGGCTCGGCGGGCGACCGTCTTGCTGCATTAAGCTCAAGGTTCCAGTTAATGCTTGAGCGCCGACATCGTGTGATGGGCGTTGCGCTAAGGATCCCTCTTGACCGAAGGCAGACAACGAGCAATAAATAATTCGCGGATTTCGCTCACTGATTGCGGCATATCCAATGTCAAGCCGGTCGACCACCCCGGGACGGAACGAATCGATAATCACGTCCGTTTGATCGGCGAGTTGCAAAAAAATATCCCGACCTTCATTCGCTTTCAGGTTTAAGCGCAAGCTCAGCTTCCCGCGTTGCGTATTCCGAAAATAGGCGGAGAAGCCCGCGACCTTTGGGCCCAAGTGACGCGTCGGCTCGCCTTCGAAATTCTCAATTTTTATCACCTCGGCGCCGTGATCAGCCATGAGTAAACCCATGTATGGGCCGGGCAGGAAACGCGATAGATCGAGCACTTTTATGCCGTTGAGTTTCATAATTTAATCTTCGCGGGAACCCTATTAGTGATCCGAACGGAATGCGTCGCGGAAAACTACTCCAACGCGCTCGCTGCACTATCCAAGGTAATAATGACTAACTTTCCGTTCAGCCAATCAGGTAGCCACTTAGGTACCGTCGGACGCAGACGCGCGAATATCGTTTCTTTGAAATCCGGCTGGTCGAGAACGACTCGGGCCGTACCGTGTAAGGTTTCGCCGTGCACTAATAAAGTCACGCGCGCGCCGTCGCCAGCAAACGCTTTCCACCAGCTAAAGTCCGCACCCGCATAGACGTGCGGATCTTCGCGGAGATAGTTCACGGGCAATATTTTGCCGTCGGGAAAGCTCAGCAACATTACTTTGCGTGCGCGCATGCCGTGGGGATCGGTTTGCAGCTCAGCAATAACTCTGGGGTTGACGACGTTGCGCAGGTAGAAGACGTAGCCCGTTGTACCGACGAGTACGAGCAGCAAGCAAACGACGACCCATTTTTTCGCTTTAACGCTCACGATCAGTTAGCAGGTGCGACACCCATCAGTTCGTTTATGTCGACGCTATTACCAACGATTAAGTCCTCGCGAGCGAGGAAGCGTGGTTTGATAAACCACACGAGCATCGGTAGGACGACTAACGATAAAACCATGTTGATCAGCATCACAGCGACTAGAAGTAAGCCCATGTCCGCCATAAATTTCAGATCGGACAAGAAATACCACGGTAAGATCCCGATCAACATAATCGTCGCTGTGAACATGATCGCTTTGCCGGTGGTCGTGAGCGCCGCCGTGATCGATTTCGACAAGTCGCCGTCGTGGGCACTGTACTCTTCGCAGATCCGTGACAACAAATAAATTCCATAGTCGATCCCGACCCCGACCCCGATGACAGCGACGATGCCGGCGTTAATATCGAGACCGATACCGAGTAAGTGAATACATGCGCCGAGTAACACATTTGAGAGATTGACTGGTATTAACAAAATAAACGCCGCCACAAACGAGCGATAAGCGAACGCCGCAATCAAGAGCACGGCCAAATTAACCATCCCCATAATCACCCAATGGTATTTTTCGACGGTGTTGTTCATCGCCTGCTGTAACGCGATAACCCCAGTGCCTAAACGCACGCGGAATTTCGGATGGTCTTCGCCGACGATTGCAACAGCGCGCGCCGCACCGGCTAAAGCAGCGTCGACGGTTTCTTGTTTGTTATCTTTGTACCAAACAGTCACGGTGGAATTCTCGAAATTGAAATCCGAGACATGCGCGAAATTCAATACATCGTTACCCATTAAGGTCGCGAACGTGAGCGAGGCCATATGCTCTTCAGTCAGGTCCAAGTTGCTCCACTTCGGATTTCCGCCGGCAAACAAGCGCGTCGTCTCCTGAACGTAATCGCCAAAGCTTAAGGTCGCGCGCGGCGGTAAAATTGGATTTGCTTCAAGCAAGCGCTGCAGTTTCGCCGCCGTGGCGATCACTTCTGGAGAGCGGGCGGTGGGACTTTCATGATTACGCTCTTTCGCTTCGAGCACGATTTCCAAAGTATTAGTTCCTGGGAAATGTTCGTTAATTGAGCGCACGGCGGTGTTAAATTCGGAGTCGTGCCAGAGTAAATTACTCCCTTCAACAGGATTGCCCATTTCGATTTGAGTATTGAGATATACGGCGACCGCGCCAACGACCACCACAACTGCCGCAGTTTTGCCTGCGGCTTTACCGTGGGTGATGAGCGAAATTCGGCGAAGTAATTTTTCCTGCAGTAAATGGATGCCAGACGGTTCGTTAGCGCCGCCGACGATTTTTTCGATGTTCTTCGGCACGGGTAAGTAGGACAGCAAAATGGAGCAAAGGAAAACGCCAGTCGGAATGATCCACAGTGCCCAGAAACCACAGAATAACGCGTGATTCTCCATCGATTGAATTGGCGCGATAGCGATAAAAATGATGCCGCAGACATCCGTGAGTATCCCGAGAATGGACGGAGCCATCATGATGCCCATCGTCAGTTCTGCCGCTTTGCGCCTGTCGCCAATACGCAGCAAGATCTCATAGAACCGTTCGGTGTACTGCACACAATGCGAAAACGAGCGTGCGACTAGTAGCAACGGCACGATCATCAGTAGGGGCTCGATCGGGCGGTGAATTAAGCCGATAAAACCAAAACCCCAAATCCCAGCAACTAGCGCGCAGATGATCGGTGTAGCAACGCCACCGAAATTCCGCATGTAGAGCACCAGCGCGATGACGAGCGCACCGATCGTGACGGCAAAGATTTTGTAGGTCTGTTTTTGAAGTTTGTAGACCCAACCCGTGAGCGCGGGTTGGCCAGCAAGGTACACATCGTGATCGGCATCGCGCGCATCCTCGACGAGTTTTTGCGTGAACTCGAATGCGACACCGTAATCGACGGTGTCATGAAAGGCGCCCGTGATCATCGTCGCAGTTTCGTCTCGCGAAACGAAGAAGGTTTGAGCGTTGGTGGACACCTGTACCCGGCGTTTGAACTCGGCAACTTCTTCCAGTGTTTCCGGTGGTTTATTCTCCATCAGTGGGTGCGCACTGACACCGTAAGCGGTGGCTTCGGCATAGCGCAGTTTTTCAGTCGAAATTGAAATAACGGTATCGTGGTTCATGCTGGGCGCGAGGTCGAGATTGCGCGTGATATCCCACACCTTCTTCAACGTCTCCGGGTGGTAAATTTCGCCGTCTTTACGTCTCACCACAATCGCCACGGACATTGGGTTGCCGAAGTTTCGATGGTCGAAGTAGACCTGTACGTAGGGGTCGTCTTTCGGCAATAAATCGTTGAACACAGTGCGGATATCGACGTATTGAAATCCGGTGGTGAAAAACCCAGTGACTACAACGAAGAGAAGGGATACTGCGACGCGATAACGCATGATCCAGCGAGCAAGGGTAAATCTCATCTTCGTGCCGTCCTCTACAAATCTTGTGCTGGAATAACGCTGGAGTTCAGTGTTTTATCTGCTGTGGATCGTGCACGGATCGCGGTAATGATCCGATTCACCGACCACAGTGGGGAGCGTAGCAAGATCTGCTTGAATAAGCTTCCCGCGCCCTGGGTGAATTTGTAGAGGTAATGATTTGTCGTGCTGCGCTGCATCACGCGCCGTGCAATGACTACGAAACCCCGTTGTACTATTTTTTGCCGGCATTTGGTTCGCTGATATCCTCTATGTTGACTAAATTCCAGCTGAGCCCAGGATTGCGATAGAGCCGCTTATTCAATGCTGGGTAGTCGGCGACATCGTGTGCGAGGCGCTCACCGACGACGATGCACTTGAGCACGCTGGACCCGCTATTGATTAATTTATGTGCGAGACCTCCCGCCCGGTAACCAACGAAATCCCCAGGATTGAGAGTGACAATCTCGTCCCCAATATGTGCTTGTGCCTCACCTTCGAGGACATAAACGCATTCATCTTCATGATGATGCACGTGAAGCTCGGTCGTTTCGTCGCCAGGATTCACTTCGATTATATGGATCCCAAAACCGGTCAATCCCGTTAAGTCACCCAGTGATTTGTTGATTCGGCGGGCCATTGGATTCAGGTAGTGGCTCTTCGGTGTACCTTCTAGCGCCGCAATTTCATCACTGGTGATGACGTATTTCTCCATCTTAGTTCTCCCGCTATGAAGCGCCGAGCGCGTTGCGACTAACGTATTCTGGTGAGCCAGTGACTCTTTCGTCAATGTTCCGAAACTGCAATTTAGCCCTATACTTGTGAGGCTGTTGAATCTGGTGTCCTCGATCGAGGCGCACACCAAGTTCACCGTGCGTTTGCGGCGGCTTGCAAGCTTTCTGCGTTTTGTATTTATGGAGTTCGGACGATCATGAATAAACCTTCGCCTTCGCTGCATAGCGAACAAGGACCGTTAGGGACTTTTCATTTTTTGGAACCAACGGTCGAGTCTTCTCTATATAGGAACGCTAAGGTACTAACCCGACGCGATCCTGATGGGAGTGACGGCGGTAGCGTCGGCGTGGATTTGCATGATCAGCAAGTGATCGTCAACAACGCGCGACAACTCAAAGCGACCGACAAGCGCACACTCTACAGTCATGGATTTGAGTTATTGGATCGGCCGATAATCGGTCCGGGCATTGATTTCTTTGATCACCGCCAAGTCGTTGAAAACTACTACGGGCAATGCGCACGCATTGTTGAAGAGGCAGTCGGTGCCCGCGCTTTCGCCTTCGATCACAACATTCGCTCAGCAACAGGTAAGAAAACTCAGCAACGGATTGCCGGTGGGCAAACGGTTCAAGGGCCAGCGCATGTCGTGCATGGTGATTACACCTTGACCAGTGCGCCGCAACGCCTGAGAGCTTTGGCAAAACCACCCAGCGGCAATGACACCTTGTGTTCTGTGCTGCCTGCCGGGCAGTCATTAATTACTCAAGCCATGGTCGAAAAGTCACTCACCGAAGGCGGACGCTTTGCGATCATCAACGTGTGGCGAAGTATCGCCGATGAGCCGGTTGAAACGCATCCGCTAGCGCTATGTAATGGTCAAACGGTAGAACCTGACGATCTCGTCGTTTTCGAAATTCACTATCAAGATCGGATCGGCGAGAATTATTTCGCCAAGCATTCGCCAGCGCAGAAGATGTATTACTACCCGCACATGGAACGCAGTGAGGCGTTACTAATAAAACAGTGGGACTCGGCTGGTAAACTCGCGCGTTCTGAAGGCGCCGAAGGTGACAGCACTGATTTGGAAGGTCCCTGTACTTTTAGTTTCCACAGTGCGTTCGAGGATCCAGCGATCCGACCGGACGCACCGGATCGATGGAGTATCGAAGTGCGCTGTATCGTCATTTACGATTAACGCTGCCAAGAAGCTTGTCAGGGAAATCAATTGCTAGGCTTGCGCCGTGCAACCGCACTGGCTGGCTAGTAGATTGAATCCGGTGGAATAAGGATAATATCGTCAAGTTCATCGCTAAACATTAAAGCAACAAGGGACGCACATTATGAAAGTTTCCGCATTTCATCTAATGCCGTACCGAGATCTGCCCGAAGATTTCGACAAAACTCACGACTCTGCTTGGTTTACGCTCCCGTTCGAAGGGATCGCCGACCGGAAAAAAGTAGCCGAGTATTACAACCACACGCTCGATGAACTCACGTTCGCGGCCAAGGTTGGTTTCGACGGGGTGTGTACGAACGAGCATCATCAGAACGCTTATGGCTTTATGGTGAACCCGAACATGATGGGTTCCGTGCTAGCGAGAGCGACGCGCGGTACGGATACCGCCATCATTCAAATGGGTGAAACAGCCGTGTTCCTAAATCCGCCGATCCGCGTTGCTGAAGAATACGCGATGCTAGATTGCATCTCCGAAGGTCGCTTGGTTGCAGGATTTCCAGTCGGTCTGGGTGGTGACTTTGCCTACAGCTACGGTTTCGCACCGATGGAGCAACGCACACGCTATCGTGAGGCTCACGCCTTGATAAAAAAGGCATGGTTGGAAAAAGAGCAATTTGCGTGGAATGGCAAGTATTACCAATTACCGATGGTGAACCTGTGGCCGAAGCCCTACCAAGAACCGCACCCACCAGTATGGGTACCAGGAAACGCGAGTCCGAGTACCTGGGATTTCGTAACCGAGCATAATTATTGTTATTGCTACCTGACGTACTTCGGCGCCAAAGGCGCCGGCACCATCGTGAATGGATACTGGAACAAAGTTGAAGAAATGGGGCTCGATCGAAACCCGTACCGAATGGGTTACCTCATTCCAGTCGGTGTATCAGAAACGGATGAAAGCGCCGAAGCCGAATACGGCAAACACATTGAATATTTCTACCACAAGTTATTACACATGCCGGAGCAATTATTGTTACCGCCCGGGCACATGACGCATTCGTCCTTAGAATTCTTATTAAAGAAAAGACCGTTCCCAACGTACGACGAATTGAATAATTACAAATACAAACATTTCGAAGACAACGAGTTTCTCGTCACGGGTAGTGCGGCAACGGTGGTTGATAAATTGAAGTCTATTATTAAGCGCTTAAACGTGGGTAACCTAATGTTGATCCCGCAATTTGGTTCGATGCCGCACGAGAAAGCGATGGAAAACATTGAGCGGATCGGAAAGGACGTGTTACCGCATATCCGCAATATTTGGGACGACGAAGGCTGGGAAAATCATTGGTGGCCGCAGAACGCGAATCCGAACCGTCCGTCAAAAAAAGATCAGGCGGCGTAAGCCGAGCCCAAGACAGGAGAGAAACACATGCATGAGATCCGCACTCAAACGGTCTCGACCCTAGGTGGCCGCTTGGACATCAAGGTAAATATCGCGGGATCCGGCGACCCGGTGGTTTATTTACATTCAGCCGGGGGATTTTACTGGGACGATTTTTTAGACGGACTTGCCGACAAGCACACGGTCTATGCGCCATACTTTCCGGGGACGGAACCCAATGTTCCTGATCCAATCGATCAGCTCGACGAATTGTGGGACGTCGTCTTGGCTTACGACGATATGCTTGATGAGCTTGGTCTCGACAGTACAAAGTTGATCGGCCATTCCTTCGGTGGCTTGCTGGCGAGTGAGCTTGCCGCGCAACGTCGCAAAGGAATTGAAAAACTCGTGCTGATCGCACCAATTGGTCTTTACCACGACGATCATCCTTACACCTGCGCAAATTGGTGCGCGTTAAGTTTCGATCAAATTCTGGACACCTTGTTCTTCGACTCCAACACGCCACGGGTTAAAAAGCGCATGACGCCGCCGTTAGATCCTGATGAAGCAGCGCTTTGGACGCGCGATTTTATTTGGACCTTAGGTTGCACGGGAAAACTGATATGGCCAATCCCAGATAAGGGCTTAGACAAGCGCATCCACCGGATCACAGCGCCGAGCCTCGTTGTGTGGGGAGAAAATGACGCGTTGATTCCGACCGCTTACGGCGAGATCTTTAAAAATGCCTTGCCAAACGCAGATCTCTTCTGGTTGTCCGAGTGCGGGCACGAACCGCCGCTTGAGCAGACCGAGAAATTATCGGCAGAAGTAGCGTCGTTTTTCGCCAGATAAGATCACATAGCCGGATTTGCTCGATGGGCAGGTTCGGCTATGTCCGCGTTTCTCCAGTGCGCTGAACCCCAGCAGCCTAGCCACGATATCGGCGCAAGCTAGCTGATTCGCATCTGGCCATCAGGCCCAACTCACGAAGCGCGGAGTAATTCCATTTGAAAATGCCCGGACGGCCACTACTAGCGTTGCTTACGATGTCGATATTATGGGGTTATGGTTGGACCGCTTTGAAACTCGGCCTAATCGATGCGCCACCATTTACTTTTACTGCGTTGCGTATGAGTCTGAGTGCTGTGTGCTTGTTGTTGATGTTGCCTTTAACTGGTCGTCCACTGTGGCCACGCAGAGTCCCGGAGCTGCTCGGCTTGGCTGCTGTGCAAACATCGCTGCTATTTACCTTCTCGACCTGGGCGATTCACGAAGGTAGCGCGGGACGTGTGGCGTTTATCGTCTACACAATGCCTTTTTTCACGCTACTTTTTGCGTGGCCGTTGCTCGGCGAACGGGTGCGCGGACTGCAATGGCTAGCGATTGCATTAGCGGCTGCTGGACTCATTTCAATCATCCAACCATGGCATCGTTACGGCAGTATGGAAAGCAATTTGCTTGCGCTAGGTGCCGGGATCACCTGGGCGGTGGGCGCGATTTTAGTCAAACAATTGCAAGCACGCGAACCGATGGATTTGCTATCCATGACGGCGTGGCAGATGGTGTTAGGTTCGATCCCGCTCATCGCGATATCGTGGTACTTGCCTGAGGATCCAATTGTTTGGTCAAGTAGATTTATCACTGTGCTCGCATTTGTTTCCGTCGTTATTACGGCGTTTGGTTGGATGCTATGGATGTATGCCTTGGATAATCTGGAGGCCGGAACCGCTAGTCTTGCGACCTTAGCCGCGCCACCGATTGCGATGATCTCTTCGGCCATGATCTTCGATGAAAATCCAAATGCGTTTGAGATTGGGGGTATGTGTTTGATTGGATTTGCGTTACTAGTACTCAGTCTGCACGCGATTCGCGCTGCGAGATTGACCACCGAAATGGCGGGCAGCACGCAACAATAGATCCTTATTGGATCTGTCGTGCCTTTGCAGTGTTGACATCGGACTAAATCTTTCCGGTCACAGGCCGCTATCGGCGGCATGGACATCAAAGCAAAACCAGCAGCGAAGATAAATCAACGCAACTACTACCGAGTACTCTTTGTCCAGCCGGATGCGCCGATGGAGATCATCCAAGCGGATTACCGCACGATAATGCAAAAGCTGAAAGCACATCCGGACCTCGGCGGGGACACATGGAATGCTTCGGTTATTAACGAGGCATATAAAACCTTGGCCGATCCGATGCGCAGGATTAATTATGATGAGCAACTATTTACTCAAAAGAATTTGAAAAAGCTCGGTTTGCAATCCGAAGCGCAACGCTACCACGAGACTAAAGCCAAGGTGCAACGCTCCCAAGAAACACAAAATTCGACGGACAACAGCGACGTCGCCGCCACTTGGCAGGAATTTCGGCCACGCTCGATTTAAATTCGAACGTTAGATAAACAACCCGCATCGTAGTAACCGGCGCGGACTCACATTCGATGTCATTGTCGGATTGCAAGCACGCGACAGCACGTCATCTCTGCCTGCGCAACACGGAAACGTCTAGCGTTCAGCCAGAACGCGGTTCGAATTGCGCTCGAGATTAAATAGCGCATCACTAGTACAATCTTTTGGGACCTGATGTACTTGCCGAGGTTGGGACGATGTCGAAAATTCAATTCGAAAAACTTGAAAGCGTCGAAGCCGACGTTAACTACACAGAGCCGACTCAAGCTCGACCGGCGTTTTACTTATACGCGGCGGATCCCGGTGAGCAACGCGACGCAAGAGTGTCCGAGCGACACAGCGTGCCGATTTTCGATATTCGCGCCCAAATGACTAACGTGACACTCGACCACAACGGTTTGTGTTTCGTCCAGCAAGCATTACCGAATATCGATTTCCTCAACTCAGACACAGTTAAGAGTCTGTACTACCCGAACTGCACGGAACTTGTGATGCGCGCGACAGGCGCAAGTCGGGTCCTAGCTTTTGATCACAATGTCCGTGACAAAGAACTTGCCGAGCGCGACGCTGCCAGCAGGCCTGTACGGTTTGCGCCTAATGACTATACGGATAAATCAGGACCGCAAAGGGTTCGCGATCTGATGGGCGACGAAGCAGCTGCGTTACTTAAGAATCGCTACCAGTTCATCAACGCCTGGCGTCCGCTGCGCGGCCCCGTCCTCGACACGCCGCTAGCGGTGTGTGATGCAGAGAGTCTTGAGTCGCAGGATTGCATCGCAACCGATTTGAAATATCGCGACCGAACCGGCGAGATATATAGCTTCCAATTTAATGCAAAGCACCGTTGGATGTTCCTGCGGAACATGCGCGCCGACGAAATAATTTTATTGAAGTGCTTCGATTCAGCGACCGATGGACGCGCTCGCTACACGGCGCATTCCGCATTCCGTGATCCACGCGCGCCAGCGGACGCCGAGGTTCGGCGGAGCATCGACGTACGACCGATCGCATTATTTTCATCGTAAACGCAGTTCGCACTAGAAATTTCAATCGACATTAAAAGCGTTCTACATTGCGTGTCGAATGTTAAATAGAGGAGAACAACGTGACTCTAGCAACCCATGACGATCGCATCAGCCAAGTGACTAGAAATTTAGCTGAACGATTAAAAATACCAGCGCTGATCCTGATCGCGATTTCGCTACTCGCCTGCGAACCGAGCGATCGAAGGCCAGGCTTATGGCTAAGCGGCAATGAAGTTCAAACCTTTCCAACCGATTGGACGTTTACGGATGATCACCGTGAGGTCTTCGTGCAAGTTGTCACGCCGTATTTTCTGCCACACTCAGTCACAATCTGGTGCGCCCAAATAAGCGGAACTTTGTACATCGCCGCTCGCAGTCCCGAGACCAAAAATTGGGTTGGATGGATCGAGAAAGATAATAATCTTCGTTTGAAGATCGGAGAAGACGTTTACGACGCGAGAGCAGTTCCAGTAAACGACGAAGAGACTTTGAAACAGGTCCGGCTCGCTTACAGCAGAAAATACCAGCTTAGCGAATCGACTGGCGGTGAAAAACTGAGTATGAAGTATTGGTCAATCGCCGCTCGGAATTAGTAGATAATAGTTGCGTCCTGCATGTCGGTCAGGTGTAACAACCTAGACTTATACTTGCAGATGTCGGTTATAAATTTAGACAGTAGCCGACAACTGTCGATCGTCACCATCGTTCCGTAACGGACATTCAAGGTACGTACACGACTTCGTCGGAAATAGGCCACCTAGGGACGATCAGCGTTAGGTACTGATCTCGACGGGACGTTGAACGTTGTCCGAATTCGACATTTACGTGGTTAACTGGAGAGTGTCCGCTGTCTTGGTGTCAAGGAACGATGACGTAATCAGGGTTTGCGATAGCGAAAACCGCGTCGCGGTCTGGTTCTGGCGGATAAATCCACTGCGTATTGATCGCCCGTTTAAGTTCTTTAGCTTCTTCGCGTTGCAGATGGACTTGCCGGTCCCAGCCTTCCGTGTAGACAGCACCCCAAGGTCCGAGGTCGAGACAAGTGACGTATTTTGGCTGGCTGTATGCGTGTGCCGGCAACCCAAGCAACTCGGCTGCGGCATTGTGGCCGGAGACACGCCCTAGACTTAATGCGTGTTGGCAAGACATCGACGCAATGTTGCCTTCATCATCGGTCGCAACCATTGCGACGTCACCAGTGACGAATACATCTTTGACTCCCTTAGCGCGCAAATACTGGTCTGCATGGACCCGGCCGAATCGATCGTGTTCGCCCTGGATTTGTTCTGCAAGCGATTGGGCTCTTGGTCCTGCTGTCCAGATAACCGTATTGCTCTCGATATACGCGCCGGTTGTAGTTGTTACGCCCTCTGCACTAATCGATTCGGCTGCGGCCGAAGTCATTACTTCTACACCACATTCGGCAAACGCCTGTTCGATTAACGGCCGAGGCCCCGGCCCGAGGTCCGGCCCGATTTCTGATGCCCGCTCTAACAGTGCTACCCTTATCGTTGCACCATTGCCTAAGATATCGCGAAGTCGTTGTGGCATCTCAAGTACAGTCTCGATGCCAGTGAAGCCACCACCGACTACGACCACCGTATTGCGAGCGACCGTGTCCGGCTGCTTAGCTAACGCCTTCAAGTGCTGGTCAAGGGCTATCGCATTCGACAGCTGGTCGACGTTGAAGCTGTGCTCTTTGAGCCCCGGAATGTCTGGTAAAAACAGCGCACTCCCCGTCGCTAAGATAAAGCGGTCGTATGGCATCGTAGAGCGCGCCCCGCCAATGTTCTTGACTTCTACATCTTTGTTGGCCGTGTTCACTGACTCGATGGTGCCCGCCAAGTGATTGACGCCTACCGCCGCCAGTAGTGGGGCAATGTCCGGAGACATTTCGTCGAATGCCGTTTCATATAAACGAGGCCGGATGTGTAGGTTCGGCGACGGCGACACAAGCGTAATATTCACCTCATTCTCCTTCCCCGCGAGCGAGACTGCACGAGCGGCAGAAAGGGCCGACCACATACCAGCAAAACCGGAACCCGCTATAAGAATTCTCTTTGTCATGATCCTTTCCTTTTTATTTTTCTTCGGCGCGAGTCACTTCGATCACTCAGCCAAACATTCACCTTGGGACTGAAATTATTCGGTGCTTTACGATCTACACTTTGAGAAAGACTGACTAACGTCTCTTGCGCTAAAGTGTCACGCATTGATTTTTCGGCCTGTAACATCACTTTATGGATTGAGCACAGACCACTAGTAGCCCAGCCCGGAGGGTCTCCTTCGAAAACTGCGCAGCGCCCACGTATCTCTTGGCAATCGAATAACGGTTTTTTACCCTCGATTGCATCGACGATATCCAGCACCGTGATGTCCTGTGGTGGCTTCGCTAGACGGTAACCACCTCGTACGCCTTCATTGGCTCGGACGATGCCGGCTTTCTCTAACTTAGGAAATATTTTAGCGATGAAGCTCGGAGAGACACCTTGCAACTCCGCTAAGTCGCGGCTGCTTGGTTGCTGATCGTCGACGTAGACAAGCCAAAGGAGGCAATGGATGCCATATTCAACGCTGTTTGTGATGTGCGCCATAACGCGGACTATATTAGTCCGCGTTACAGAATACAATCACCTATCCGAAATTTTCGCTGTGAAAAGGATTCTTCAGGGCTTTGAAGGTTATTGCCCGCTTCGGGTCGAAGCACTTTGACAACAGAGTTGGGGACACTGCCCAGTTAGCCGTTTAAGGATTAACCTCCAAACGACAAATG
>JAQCEL010000100.1 GCA_027618655.1 Pseudomonadota bacterium
ATTGCCGTCCTGCCAGCGCCGACTTTTGCGGCCTCGATTGCATGGGGATCGGGTTCGCCGGTCGCCTTCACCAGATCAGCCAGAATCACCAGAGCCGCCGCCGGGTAGCGTTCGCGCATCGCCTTCGCCACCGTTGGCAGGTTGCCCGACGATAGCGCCGCGATGGCAGGGTGTCCTGTAGCTTCCGATGCCGATAGCCCGGTCGCCACGCCTTCACCGATCAGCAGGGTCAGGCCCACGCCATCGCCATCGGGCAGGCGTTCGGTTGCCCAATATCCGCCCACCTTGCTACCACGCCCGGCCAGTGCCGCCTTGCGCTTGTCGCCGTCAATCAGTTCCAGCGTTGATATGCCATCGCCTTGTTTGACTGCAACCACCAGCAAACGCCCGGTCAGCAGGTCGCCGCGACAGTTTGGCGCGTAGCCCAAAATCGCCGCCGCCGCGCCCGCTTCGATCTCCCGCAGGGTTGCCACGGGGGGAACCCGCTTGCGTACCAGATACGGGTTATCGACTTTCGCTTCGGTCGCCGCTTTCAGGATCGCCGCCGCCCTCGATGCCGTGTCAGCACGTTCTCGGGCTATCTCGGCTTCGTCTTTTGCGACGCGTTCCTCCGCTATGCGTCGCCTCACGACAAGCTCTTCGGGTGTCGGCTTGGCGTAGGTTCCATCATCGCGCCAGCCGTTCGCTTTGGCTTCATGGAACAGGGTGCCGATCTTCAGCGCCCCGGTTTCGCTGATACTCTTCCAAACGGATGCAGCCTCATCGTCGCCACGGCCATCCCGCCATTCGTCCCACAGGTCGCGGCCGGCGGCACCCAATTCTGACTTCACCATGCAGCCGATGCGAAACCGCTCGTCATGCCCACCGGTTGAGATGAATTGCAGGGCTTCGCGGATTCGGTCAATATCGTTCATCATCGCCGCGCCCCTCTCTGCCATCCCCGCTTTTGCTGGCGGGTAATGCGGCTCGATTTGGCAAGGCTGAACCATCCCGCAAGCGGGTCGATTCCGGTATGATTGGGGCTATCGGTAGTCTTTGGGGTCGGACGGTCGCCACCGTTTCGGCCCTCTGTTTTTGTGGTCATCTCCGCCCCCTACGCCGATGCAATCAGAGCTTTGATGTCCTCAACCTTCCACATGGTGCACCGGCCGAATTTCACCGGCCGGGGGAAGCGCCCGGATCTAACACCGGCCCACCAGCAGGATTTTTTTACCGGGATGATCGGGGGGATTGGCGGTTCCGCTTTGGGGTCGCCAATTATTTGCGGCAAGCGAACAAAGCCGGTTTCAGGTAGTTGGATCATTGCATCCGTCCTTATCCAAGTTAAGACGGGTGCATTCTCCGTTTTCCGTTAATGCAAATCGAAGATACTCCGCAGGTTTTCAGGTGTTGAGTTTTCCGCCGCTCTGGAAAAGTCGCCTGCTATTTTTCTCCTGAGTTTTCCGGCCGCTCTCCACCTAGCTTTGCAAGGGCTTTCCGCACGTCGTCATGGGTCACATCAACGTCGGGCGTGTTAATAACCACGTTCGCCACGAATGCCATTGCCTGCATGATTGGCGTCGTCAGTGCGAAGCCATGAACATCCGTCAATAGGTTGCCGAAGGCCCGCAGGTATTCCGTTTTCGCGCTTCGTTGCCGGGACTCAATCGCCGCCCCGATCATCCCCGATACGCTCGGCTTGAAACTTCGCGCCGCATTCGCCATCGTGCCAAGTAACGCGGAAAAGTCGGGGGCAGTTCCCCATGAGTAGCGCAACATATTTCGCGCCTCTTCCTTCGGGTCGATTTCCGCTTTTTCTTCTGGTACGAGAAACACTCGCACTATTTCAACGGTTGGCGGTTCGCCGCTTTCCTCCGCTGGCTTCGCCTCTGGAATATCCTTCCTCGGCAGGTCGCCTAGAACATGCTGGCGCATGGATCGCCACATAGCCAGATTATGCCCCTGCATTTCGTGGTTATCGGTTTGCCGCAGTAGATCGGGGATTGAATAAAACTCGCCCGGCCCATTGATGCCAGTTTCGGAAAATTGGCGGATCAGCTTCGCCAGTGTTTCCGCCGCGTCGGCTATATCTCCTTTCAGTTCCGCCGCTCGCTTTAACCTATCGCGGTATTTCGCAAAATCTACCCGCGCCGCCCATGCCGCATAGATGAAGTTCCGCCATTGCTTATCGTCGGTAAATTCGCGGGTCAGTAGCGCGAAGGCATCGCGCATCCGCGCATCGTGCCCCAGCCGTTGCAAGCAATCCGCGTCGCCCGCCAGCCTATCCCGATGCGCTACCGCTTCCGCCCTACCGTTTCTCAGGCCGGGCAGGTAATCATCCTTTCCCCATCGGATGCAGCTTTCAATCTTCCCGTCGATTTCGGCTAACTGGCGCTCGGCACTCGCTAGGGATTCTTGCCACCCCATAGCCTCCCAAGAATCGCCCTCGATAAATGTTGTTATGTGCGCCCGGACTGCCGCCGGGACATATGCCGGAAAATCCATCATCACGCCCTTTCGCGCCGCCCTTGATTGGGTGCCACGCCAGCCGGGTAAGGGTTCCCGGTTTTCGCCCCGTCGGGCTAGGCGCGGCAAACCGTCATGCCACCGCTTTCTTGATCGGCGTCACGTTATCGTCGCTCTTCTTCCACGTATCCAGCATGTCCGCCCATTGCTGCATCATCTTGGCGCGGTCGCCCAAGTATTCGGCATGATTGTAGGTTCGCCGCACTGCGTTGGGTTCGGCATGCGCCAACTGGCGCTCGATCCAATCGGAAGCAAACCCCAACTCGTTGAGTCGCGTGCTTCCGGTGGTTCGGGTGGCATGTGGGCTGTATTTCTTGCCCCAGCCTAGAGCGTTGAGCATGGTGCGCAATGAAGCGCCGACCATCGGTTTCGTCCGGTCATCACGATGCGGGAACAGATAAACATGACGGCCAGTGAGGCCATGCAGCGCCCGTAGCATTTCGACGGCTTGAGTCGGCAAAGGCATCGCATGTTCCTTGCGCTTTTTCATCCGCTCCGCCGGAATCCGCCAGACCGCCGCGTCGAGGTCGAATTCATCCCACCGCGCCTCAACCGCTTCGCTTGGGCGGCAGAGCGTCAGCCACATCAGGCGAAACGCGGTGATGGTTTCATAGCGACCGCCATGCCCTTCCACGTCGCGCAGCAACTGACCAATCTCGGCGGAATCGAGTGGGCGCTTGTGCTGGGTCTTGTTGGCCGGCAATGCCTTGCGCACTGGGTACACAGGATCGGACTGTGCCCGCAGAGTGGAAACCGCCAATTCAAAGACCCCGGACATCGTGCGCTTGGCTTCCGCCGCAACAGTCAAGCCGTTCTTCTTTGCCGACGTATTCAGCACATCCAGAATGTGCGCCGGGGTAATGCTCTTGACCGGCAGTGATCCGATCTTCGGGAACACCACGCGGGTGAGCATGTCCAGTCGCCGGTTCTTGGTAACTTCTTCCCAATCTTTCAAGGCCAGCCATTCGTTCGCTACGGCCTCGAATGTCGTGGCGTTTTCGTGTTCGCGTTTGATGCGTTCAAGCTGCCGGTTGTGCGCCGGGTTGATTCCCTGCTTGACCAGCGCCCGTGCCTTGATGCGTTCATCCCGCGCCTCGGCCAGGGTAAATCGCCGGCCCGCCCGCCTTGCCTGCCCCTCCTCCGGCGTTTCTCCGCTTGGTGCGATGGCGTAGTCACCGATGGCAAATATGCTTTCCTTGGCAACATCGCCCTCGCGCAACTCAAAGCGGTAGCGCCACGCCTTCACCCCGTTGGGTTTGATTTCCAGATACAGCCCCTTGCCATCTGTGAGCTTGTAGGGCTTGCCCTTGGGCTTTGCGGTACGGCATTGGGTATCGGTCAGCATGGCCTATTCTCCGTGGCTCAAGTCATACCCGGTTATTTGATGCCCGGTTTTGACTCCATACCCGGTATCGTACCCGGTTTATACCCGGCTCGCAATGGATAACCATGGATCAGCAAGGAACAAAAAACCCCGCAAACGCTAGGTTAAACGGGGTTTTTTCTGTCCGGTGAAATCCACCGGAATCCGATGTTCTGTTTAAACGTTAAAACGGAAATGCATCACGTCGCCGTCGGAGACGAGATACTCTTTACCCTCCAAACGAAGACGTCCCGCACTCTGAGCGCCGGATTCCCCGTTGTACTCGATAAAATCATCGTAGCCGATCACTTCCGCGCGGATGAAACCTCTTTCGAAGTCCGTGTGGATGACCGCTGCAGCTTTTGGTGCTGTCTCATTTTTTCGGATTGTCCAGGCGCGGCACTCTTTCGGTCCAGCAGTGAAATATGTCTGCAGGCCAAGAAGTTGGTAGCCGGCGCGAATAAATCGGTTAAGCCCGGGTTCACTTACCCCCATTTCGCCCAGAAATTCTTCACGCTCGAGATCCTCCAACAGCGCGAGTTCTGCTTCGAGCGCCGCGCAAAGAACGACACATTCGGCACCTTGATTACGAGCGTATTGTGCAACCGCCGCTGACATGTCGTTGCCGTCCAAAGCGGCCTCGTCGACATTAGCCACGAAAACCACCGGCTTAGCCGTTAGTAAATTGAATGACTTAATGTTCGCAAGCGTCGCCTCGTTGAGATCTTGCGCACGCACGGGTCGCATCTCGTTTAAGCCTTCCAATATGCTTTGCAGTTGCTGGATAAGTACTTGAGCGGACTTGTCTCCTGAGCGACCTAGCTTTTGCGCCTTGTCTAGCGCACGAGTCATCGTTTCGAGATCGGCAAGCGCAAGTTCTGTTTCGATGATCTCAACGTCCGCTAGTGGATCGACCCGGCCCGAAACATGCACAACGTTATCATCATGAAAGCAACGCACGACGTGAGCAACAGCTTGTGTCTCGCGGATATGGGCAAGGAACTGATTGCCCAGGCCTTCACCTTTGGAGGCGCCTGCGACCAAACCTGCAATATCAACAAACTCCATCGTTGCAGGGAGTACCTGCTTGGGGTTCACGATCGATGCGATTTTGTCGAGGCGCGGATCGGGGACATGGACAACACCGACATTCGGGTCGATAGTGCAAAAGGGATAGTTTTCGGCCGCAATCGCCGAGTGAGTCAAGGCATTAAACAGCGACGATTTGCCGACATTCGGCATCCCAACGATTCCGCACTTAAAACCCATTGCTGATATCTCTCGTCAACTTATTTCGTTTGCGACTGAAGTCTTGTGGAAACCTGGTCGAAATCACCGTCAACGAGCGCCTCGATCTCCCAAAGTAGTGATGAGACGGCGGCTTCGATCCGCTGATGTTGGTCTTTCGGCGGCGCTTTAAGCACGTAATTGGCGACGTCTCGTCCGTGCCCGGGATGGTCAATTCCGATCCGAGCGCGCACGAACTGGCTATTGAAATGTAGCGCAATGTCACGCAGGCCATTATGCCCACCATGCCCGCCACCGACCTTTATTTGGACACATCCGCATGCAAGCCCAAGCTCGTCGTGAACCACCAATATTTGTTTAGCGTCCAGCCCGTAGTACGCAGCGAAGCTAGCCACAGCGCTACCGCTATTATTCATATAGGACTGCGGCTTCAACAACCAGACAGCTCGATCGGAAATCGAAACGCGGCAAATCTCGGCGCCAAATTTAGTCTCGAATTTGAATCGCGCGGAATTGTTCCAAGCGAGACTATCGACAAACGAGAAGCCGACATTATGCCGCGTTTTTGCGTATTGCTCGCCCGGATTTCCTAAGCCAACAATCAGCTCTATGCCGAACGGTTTAGCCACACAGTAAAACCTGAATCGAGCCCAGGCAATGCTTGTGGTTACTCAGTCGAGTCCGTTCCCTCGTCGGCTTCTTCTTTTGCGTCCGTTTCGGCTCCAGCTCGTGGCAAATGGATAGAGACGACCGGCAGCGCGTCATCGCCGCCTTGCAGCAGCGACACGATTTCGACGCCGCTCGGTACCGTAATATCCGAAAGATGCAGCGTATCGCCGAGGTCCATTTTCGCCACGTCTACCTCAATGTACTCTGGCAAATCGCGCGGGAAACATAAAACCTCTAGCTCGGTCATGACGTGCGACACTACGCCGCCGCTTTTCACGCCGATAGCCGTCTCTTCATTAGTGAAATGCAAAGGAACTCGCATTGTGAGTTTCTCTTTCTCGTCGACGCGCAAGAAATCCATATGCATTACGAGCGCCTTGTAAGGATGGCGCTGCATGTCTTTGAGCACAACCCGCTGTGTTCCGGTCGGTAGCTTGAGACTCAGAATATGCGAATAAAACGCTTCGTGACCAGTGTGCTTTATAACGTCATTGTGTTCGAGTTGGATGTTCACGGGCTCTTGCCCCGCACCGTATACGATGCCAGGAATGTACCCCGTGCGACGTAGGCGGCGGCTCGCACCTTTGCCCTTTAACTCGCGCGCCTCGGCGGCTATTTCAAATTGTTCCATGTTGCTACTCCAAGCAGAATTTTTGTCGAAAGGACTTGGGGTTCGCGACCAAACCCCAAGGGACCGCGGATTGTATATAAAAAACGCCGCGAACGTTAGCGCGAACTTTCTCCTTAATGCTGCGGTTTACCGCAAAACTGGCGGATACTGCCTGCCAAAGCTGGGCGATTAGCTTAGCAATCGGCGATCGTCTGCCGGCGCCAGAGAGACCGTCTGGGATGGTTTAATCGACAAACATTGAGCTTAGCGATTGACCACCGTTAATGCGGTTAATGCTCTCCCCGATCAGCTCGGCGACCGTCAACTGTCGGATGCGTTCGCATGCATGCGCGGCAGGGCTAAGTGGGATGGTGTCAGTAACAACGAGCTCATCGAGCGCAGAAGCAGAGATATTTTCAATGGCTGGGCCGGACAAGACGGGATGTGTGCAATACGCGACGACCTTGCTAGCGCCATTTTCCTTTAAAGCAGCCGCTGCCTTGCACAGCGTTCCGGCGGTATCCACCATGTCATCGACTAGAACACAACTGCGCCCCTCGACATCGCCGATGATGTTCATCACCTGCGCTTCGTTCGCGCGCGGCCGCCGTTTATCGATGATCGCGAGGTCGGCATTGTCTAGCTGTCGCGCCACAGCGCGAGCCCGCACTACCCCGCCAACGTCGGGGGAAACAACCATTAAGTCGGGATATTCATGCTTCCAGATATCACCTAACAGCACGGGCGAGGCATAGATGTTATCCATCGGCATGTCAAAAAAACCCTGGATCTGATCGGCGTGTAAATCCAAAGTAAGAACACGATGCGTGCCGACGCTGGCGATCATATTGGCGACAACTTTAGCGGTAATCGGCACCCGCGCCGAACGCGGGCGCCGGTCCTGTCGCGCATAACCGAGATAAGGAATGACGGCCGTGATCGTTGCAGCCGATGCACGCCGCAGGGCATCAATTAATACAAGTAATTCAATTAGGTTGTCGTTCGTAGGCTGGCAAATTGACTGCAGTACGAAAACGTCACGAGAGCGCACATTTTCTTCGATTTCCACTGCGATTTCGCCGTCGCTAAAGCGGCCTACCGAGGCCTTCCCTGGACGAACTTGTAAGTGCGCGGCTACCGCCTTGCTGAGCTCAGGATTAGAGTTGCCAGTAAAGAGCATTGCGGAATCGTCAAACATTTCTATTCTCTCTTCCACGTGGCAGTAAGATGGCTGGGGTGCCAGGGATCGAACCTGGGAATGCGGGGATCAAAACCCCGTGCCTTACCGCTTGGCTACACCCCAATTTGATTTGCTTATGTGCGTCAGAATTGGCTAACTTTGTTCTAATTCGGTCAATCAATCATGCATTCAAAAATCTGCAAGCTTCTCGTTTAGCGGCGAGGTATTACGTTTTTGAGTCACGAACCAAAACCAATCTTGCGGCACTGATCCAGCGGCGCGCTCAGCAAGCGCTATGCTATCAAACGCGGCGTAAACACACGCCCCAGTACCCGACATACGAGCCTCCCCGAACTGACCCAGCCAATCGAGCGCCCGCCCTACCTCGGGGTAGAGCCGCCGTGTAATCGCTTCGCAATCGTTGCTAACTGTCGAGGACGTGAGGTCGTGGATTTTGATGGCTGGGGTATCACGTGTCAATTCCGGGTGACCAAATACTTCAGCGGTCGACACGCTGCAGCCCGGATGGACAACTAAAACAGTTCCTTCACTCACTTCCAAGGGGGTCAGGAGCTCCCCGACACCTTCAGCCCATGCCGCGTGACCATGCACAAATACCGGAACATCAGCGCCTAGCTGCAAGGCTAATGCAGCTAATTCCTCCTTAGTCTTACCAACGTTCCACAGTTTGTTTAAACCGACTAGGGTTGTTGCTGCATCCGAACTTCCCCCGCCAAGTCCACCACCGGCCGGCAATCGTTTATCGACATGAATCGAAGCGCCGCTCCCGGCCTCGGCATACGGCTGCAGAATTCGCGCGGCACGCACAACGAGATCGTGCTCTGCAGGAACACCAGGCAAATCGTTCAGCCGGATAATCTCTGCGCGATCCGTGATCGTGAACTCAAGCTCATCGCCGTAATCAAGAAACTGAAAGTGGGTTTGGAGTAAATGGTATCCATCGCTGCGTCGCCCGGTAATGTGCAGGAACAAATTTATCTTGGCCGGCGCCGGCCATTTTGCAGACGTCATCTAGCGTTCAAGCTCCAGGCAGATATGGCGATCCGCACTTTCAAATCCTGATAATGAAAATAGAGTTTTGCCGGTAGATCGAAACCGTCTACGTGGACTCGTTTTAGGACACTAATGCGCCATCCAGATTGCTGCATATCCTTAAGCAAGCCGGCGTCATCACGCATCACCGAACTCGGTTCGGAATCCGGCGCGGCTAAACCGAGGAGCCAATACTCTGCCCCAACTAGGGGAATACTCCAGCCCAGTTGCTCGTCCATTAGCGAACGCGCATCGCTAGATTCGAAATAGTCTCCGTTCGGTGTGATCATCACGACTCGTTTGCTATCGCCGGCTATTTGATAAGTCCCTCTACCGAGTGGCGCGATCAAGCGTAATTGATAGGTGTTCGCGTTCTTTTGCCAGCGCAATTTAGCGCTCCAACCCTCGTTGGCACGTTGAATAGCAACTCTTCCCTCAGCTCGCCAGTTCTTGATAGATTCGATCCCGCCAGTAGGCTGCGATCTAGGATCGCTCGGTGGTGACATCGTCGCTTGACCTGCACAGCCAGCCACCAATGCAGCTAGCACAATAATTACCCACCTCACGGCGTTAGCCGATCGATAACATCATGCAGTCTTTTATCGTCAGGGGTGTCCTGTAATGCGCTGTTCCAAATGTCGCGTGCCGCCTTTTTGTCGCCCATCACCCACAATACCTCGCCGAGGTGCGCTGCGACTTCGGGGTCGTCCCGAATTTCCCGAGCTCGTGTCAAATACTCTACCGCCTCGCTGAGGCGGCCTAGTCGGTACATTACCCACCCCATGCTATCCAGAATGTAGAAGTCACCGGGATTAAGGACTAACGCCCGCCGCACAAATTCATACGCTTCGTCGTAGCGATTTGTACGATCGGCAAGGGTGTAACCTAGCGCATTCAGTGCCTGCGAATTTTCTGGTTCACGTTCAATGATGGTCGTAAGGTCGGCCTCTAATATTTCGAAACGATTCATCTTTTCGGCCAACATCGCCCGCGCGTAGAGTAATTCCATGTCGTAAGTGTCGACTAATGCCTGGTCGTAGACGGCCATCGCATCTTCCAGTCGATCGTGCTGGACCAATATTTCGCCTTCGGCGCGGACGATCTGTAACCTTTGTTCGCTGCTGTTCGACTCGATCGATTTAAGCTGTTCGCGAGCCGCGTCAACCCGATCTTGACTTGATAATATTAATGCGACGCGAATTTGTGCCTGAATTCGGTTGGGGCCAGCGCTAACCGCACGGTAGGAGTCAAGCGCAGACGTTAACTGCTCGCGAGATTCGGCAATTTGCCCGAGATAGAAGTTGGCATCATCGCGACGCCCCTCAAGTTTTACCAGTTGCGCGAAATTACCGTGCGCATCATCAATGCGATTCGCTTGTAAGTTGAGTAGACCGAGCGCGTAGACGACGTAACTATTATCTGGTGTCGAGGCCGCGACAATCGCAAATTGCACGCGTGCTTCCTCGTAACGACTGGCGTCGGCTAACAATCGCGCGTAGACCAAACGCAAAGCCGTGTCTTTGGGTCGCGCGGTGATACCTTGCTCCAGCCATTCGAACGCGCTAGATAGTTTTTCGTTCTTCTGTAACATCGCCACGTAGGCGATCGTGATATTAACATCATTGACCCCTGCGCTCAGCATTTTATCCATCGCCGTTCGGGCTCGATCGATTTCCTCAGCCCGGATTGCCAATAAGGCATAGGCCGTTAGCGCATCAGCGTCGCCGCCGCGTCGCGTGACCAGATGTTCCATCACGGTTAGCGCCGTGAGTTTGTCTTCTTCTCGGCCGAGTAGATTGGCAATCGTTCCAAGTTGTCGATTAGAGCTGCCAATCTCGCTGTCAAGTACTGCTTCGAGGTGTTTTATTGCTGCCTCTGCATTACCTTCTCGTATGTACATTGCAGCCAAAATTTGCCGCGCTTCGAAGTCCTCGGGCGCTTTCGTAACCCAAATATTCGCAACCTCCATAGCGCCAGGGTAATCGCGGGCGAAAACCGCTATTCGCGTCGCCCGCTTTGCAACTTCGAGATCTTTAAGCTGCTTTGCCGCCTTGACATAGCTCTGCGCAGCAATGTCGAGGCGACCGCGTTGCCCGGCAAATTCGGCTACTAGGATCTGGAAAAGTGGTTCGCTATCGGCATCGAACTTGGCTACCGAGCCGGCGGGACGTTCGAGCAAATTCCCAACATTCAGTATCACTCGTTCATACTCCGCGTTTTGAATTGCGGAGCCCGGCACACTTGTTTCAACTGGTGTCGGTTGCGAAGGCGTCGGTCGCGTGTTCGCGCACGCGGCGAGCGAGCCTATCAAGATAACCGTTATGAAACGCACAATAAGCTTGCCCGGTGCGCGACCGACCGGTACGAATCGCTCATCAGTTGTCCGATGTTTTAATGCCACAATCAACGCTGGTTTATCGATATCGTTGTTTCACGACGGGTAATGCGATGGCACGACACGTCTGGAGTTAGAATAATGTTCAGTATACGCCACGGAATGTCTGCTGACTTTAGCTAGCGACGCAGTCTTAGAACTCATAGAACCCTTATGGTTCACCGCGTTAACAACGTCGAATCGCGATTTCCACTGAAATACGGACCCTTCCTATGAGTGCCAACAGCACGTCGACCGACATGAACCCATGTAATAGAGATTCTGGGATAATCGCGCCATGAAAGAACGCATGAAACAAAAACTCGAAAGTATCGCGGAGCGCCGCGAAGAACTCGATGCATTGCTCTCGACCCGAGAAGTAATCAATGACCAAAACAAATACCGTGCTTATTCTCAAGAACGCGCTGAGATAGACGCCGTTGTCGAAAGTTTTCTTGTATATCGACAACTTTTAGGAGAACTTGCCGAAGCCGAAGAGCTGTACGCCGAAAGCGATAAAGAAATGCGCGCTTTGGCACTCGAAGAGATCGACGCGTGCCAGCAACAGATAGTGGCAGCTGAGCAAGATCTAGAACGGCTATTGATCCCAAAAGATCCCGACGACCAAGCGAACATTTTCCTCGAAATTAGAGCCGGAACAGGTGGCGACGAGGCAGGAATTTTCACCGGTAATTTGCTCCGGATGTACTTAAAGTACGCCGAGAATCGCGGATGGAAAACTGAGATCATCAGTGCCAACGCGAGCGAAGCAGGTGGCTACAAAGAGGTGATTGCGAAGATCATTGGTCGCGACGTCTATGCCAATTTGAAATTTGAATCGGGCGCGCACCGCGTACAGCGCGTGCCCGACACCGAATCACAAGGCCGCGTGCACACCTCCGCGTGTACGGTTGCTGTGATGCCGGAAGTCGAAGACGTTGCAGAAATTGAGATCAACCCGAGTGATCTCCGCGTCGATACTTTTCGCGCCTCCGGCGCGGGTGGGCAACACGTCAACAAAACGGATTCCGCGATCCGCTTGACACATCTCCCAACTGGCGTCGTCGTGGAGTGCCAGGACGAGCGGTCTCAGCATAAGAACCGGGCCCGCGCAATGAGTTTGCTTAAAGCTAAATTAATCCGAGCCGAACGCGATAAGCTTGCTGGCGAGCAGGCACAAACTCGTCGAAATCTAGTAGGCAGCGGCGACCGATCGGAGCGGATCCGCACTTATAACTATCCTCAAGGCCGCATCACGGATCACCGCATCGGTCTTACTTTATACAAACTCGATGAAATAACCGAAGGCGAACTAGACCTTGTCATAGAGCCGTTATTGCGCGAGCACCAAGCAGACCTAATGGCCGATCTCGCCGCTGATTAAGTCCCAATGCGACCTAGCGAAAGTGCCAGGAATTCCGTCGCGAATCTAGTTCGTCTCGGTGAAAGCTTACTGCGCGAAGATTCCAACGCGCGCCTTGATGCAGAATTGCTTATCGCCCACGTATTAGGCTGCGATCGGGTTGCGGTTTATCGCGATGCAGAAAAGAAAGTTTCACCACACCACGAACAGGCATTCTGCGAGCTCGTGTCGCTAAGGTCTTCGGGTAGGCCGATCGCACAAATCATCGGTATTCAAGAATTTTGGTCCTTACCCTTCGTCGTCGATGAGAACGTATTGATCCCACGGCCCGAAACGGAACTACTCGTGGACCTTGGCCTAGCGCATCTACGGTCATTAGATGCACCGGTAATCGCAGATATGGGCACAGGCTCTGGTGCAATTGCGGTCGCGATCAGCCACGAGCGTCCTGACGCAACGATACTCGCGGTTGAACGAAGCATCGCAGCACTGGCTATTGCGCAACGAAACTGTGCTCGGCATGCGCGCTCGCCAATTTATCTCGTCCGAGGGAACTGGTTAGCCGGACTTCGCAACTATCAATTTGATCTCATCATTGCGAATCCGCCGTACGTCGCTAGTGGCGATGCCCTGATCAATACGACAAGTATCCGCTTCGAGCCGAAAGAGGCTTTATTATCTGGGCTGGACGGGCTCGAGGCGATACGCGAATTGGTAGCAGGCGCCGGGCAGGCATTAAAATCCGGTGGAATGCTGGCCGTTGAGCATGGCTATAATCAAGCGATGCATGTTAGGACGCTATTTCAGCAACATGGCTTTTGCGACATCGTCACCGAACGTGATCTCGCCGGCCATGAACGCGCGACGTCCGGTCGAATCACGGGATCATGAATAAACAGATCGAACTACGGATATCTAACGCTGGGCCTCGGGAGAAAGCGCTAATAACGAGCTTACGCGGCTTGCCTGGTATTGAAGACGCGAACATTAATAACATGTGGCTACGAGTCGTCTATGATCCAATTCAGACGGATACTGGGACTATCATCGATGTGATCAATTCAAGTGATGCACAAGTGGTGACCGGATTTTTCCAACGAATTTTGCTATGGCTACGGTGTTATCGAGAAGCAATAATCGAAGAGGAATCGGATAATGACAGCGGCTGGGACAGTTTCGTACGCGAAATTTATGTTAGTCGTTACCGCCATCGGCGTCATGGCCGACGCGATGATCGAGCGCGACACTGGCGCCAATACTCGAGGCAACGCAAATAAATTGGATTGATACTATTTAGATGGAAGACGCAACCCTACTCCGCTATAGCCGGCATATCTTGTTGCCGCAGATCGACATTGACGGCCAGCAAAAGCTGCTCGACTCGAGCGCGGTTATTTTCGGCTTAGGAGGCCTTGGTTCACCCATTGCAATGTACCTCGCCGCCGCTGGCGTCGGTCGCCTCGTCCTAGTGGATTTCGACGAAGTCGAACTGTCGAACCTACAACGCCAAATCATTCACCAAACCAGCGATATCAAACGCCCGAAAGTCGAGTCAGCGCGCGATCGGCTGATCGCTTTGAATTCGAACATCAAAGTAGAGACGATCAATAAACGACTTGAAGGGCAAGCGCTGGACGAGGTCGTCTCTTCGGTAGATGCGGTGATTGATGGAACGGATAACTTCGCATCCCGATTCGCAATCAATCGTGCGTGCTTCGCTGGCAGGAAACCGCTGATTTCCGGCGCTGCCATCAGATTTGAAGGCCAAGTAAGTGTTTATCACCCCGGTGTTGGCGATAGTCCGTGCTACCAATGTTTGTACCGCAGTGAGGGTGGAATCGCCCAAAGATGCTCAGAAACGGGCGTTGTAGCACCGTTGCTTGGCATAATCGGTAGTGTGCAAGCAATGGAGACGCTGAAAGTGCTGATGGGTATTGGTACTGATCTGACAGGACGGTTGCTATTACTCGATGCCATTTCGATGGACTGGCAAACGATGCGATTTAAAAAAGACCCGAAATGCGCGGTCTGTAGCGGATCACACGATTGAATCGACTCGAGCTCAACGCCTCCCATTACCGCTGCATTGTCGAGCATGCCAAGGCGAGCCCTAGCGATGAAGTATGTGGACTACTTGGCGGTACGCAAGAACGCTGTCTAACGGTCTATCCGGGCAAAAACATCGCACCAACACCGGAGTGCGCTTTCTACATGGACCCGCACACCCAACTGACGACGATGCGCTTGATGCTTGAACGAGGCGAAGAGCTGGTTGGGATCTACCACTCGCATCCGAGCAGCGCAGCACTCCCTTCGGCACGCGATGCGGATTGTGCGACTTACCCGGGTGTCGCCTATTTAATTGTCTCGCTCATCGACGTCATGAACCCGACGCTCGCGGCCTTTCAGTTTGCAAATAATTCCTTCGAACCTCTACCGATCATGATTGAACAAAACGATAAAACTGAATATCGCGGCACAATTTGCATTCAAGAGTAAGGTCAAGTTCGCCGCTAGGATTTATCATCGCGGCGCTTCGCGACCACGGCGATTGAGCGTTTCAATCGCGGAGCATCCACCTCGGTGTTTCAACTAGAAGGTTTAGCTTATGAATATCACCACCATCACACTCCTAGTTATCGGCGCAGCGCTAGCCTTATACATCATCACAATTTATAACGGCCTGGTGTCACTTAAGCACAATATCACCAAGGCATGGTCGAATATCGACGTGCTGCTTAAGCAGCGCCACGAAGAACTACCGAAGCTCGTCGAAGTATGCAAACAATATATGGGATTCGAGCAGGAGACTCTGGAGCGGGTTATTGCAGCTCGCTCGGCAGTGTCATCCGCGCGCGAGAACGGAGATCCTCGGCAACTAGGCGCCGCAGAAACCATGTTGCGGCAAGGACTCGGCGGATTATTTGCGCTGGCTGAAAATTACCCTGACCTAAAAGCCAACGAAACTTTTCAACATCTGCAGCAAAGGATTTCAGGGCTTGAGAATTCGATAGCAGATCGACGTGAGTTCTATAACGAGTCGGTCAATGTGAACAATGTTCGAATAGAGCAATTCCCGGACGTTTTGGTGGCGCGATGGTTCACTTTTGGACGTAGTGATTTACTCGAATTTTCCGTAGAAGAAACCAAAGACGTGAACTTAAGCTCGTTATTCACCTAGTCTAACGGACAACGTTGTGCTCGAATCTTCAGTCAATGACTGACGTTGTTACTGCGATTACGAACTCATCGAACGTCGCATTTGGGGTGCTCGTCGCTGTCGGTTGCGTTGTCGCCGTGGGCTCCGGTTGGCGCGCGTATGCCATGTTAATTCGTAAAAGAGTGTTACAGGATACGCCGACTTCGTTAATTCGTTCAGCCCCAGCCTTGTCCAATACGAGATGATACTGAAGGGGGGACGTGTTTCTAACACGAGATGATACCGAAATAGCCTGAATCCTGTTCATGA
>JAQCEL010000101.1 GCA_027618655.1 Pseudomonadota bacterium
CCAAAAACGTGCGATTTCTCGTTACTCAGAACCACTACGCTCCGCAAAATCGCACATTTTTTGGCTCGTTTTCCCACCATGCTCGCTACGATTGCCTAAGTCCGACAGGCTGCTCGTCAAAACCTTTGTCTGGTTCGATGTCGTCACTGTCTTGAACATTGCGTAATTCCTGACCGACGTCGCATGAGCAAACGCTTAGCGTGCGAGCGTCGATTGTTCGTTAAACGCATCCCAACGGTTGACGATCGCGCAGAACAGATCGGCGGTTTTTTCCGCATCATAAACGGCTGAATGCGCTTCGTCTTGGTCCCATTCTAGTTTCGCGGCTTGCACCGCCCTAGCCAACACGGTTTGGCCCAAGGCCACACCTGCGATTGCTGCCGTATCGAACGTACTGAATTGATGGAACGGATTATTCTTAATCTTCAACCGCAAGGCGGCAGCTTTGACGAAGGCGAGGTCGAACGCCGGGTTATGGCCGACTAGAATCGCCCGCGTGCAGCCGTGCGTAGAGACGTCCTCTCGGACTCGCTGAAAAATGTCCTTGACCGCCTTATCTTCTGGGACTGCCAGGCGAAACGGGTGATAAGGATCGATCTTATTGAATTGCAAGGAGGCTGGATCGAGATTGGCCCCGGTAAACGGTTCTATATGATGGGAAACCGTCCGTGCCCGGTACCACCCCTGCGTATCGCTCCAGTCTAAAAACACCGCCGCCATTTCCAGCAAGGCATCTCGTTTGGCATCGAAGCCGCCCGTTTCAACATCAACAACAACTGGTAGAAAACCGCGAAAGCGTCGCGCAACAACGTTTTTTTCCAAAGAACTTCCATTTCGTCAAAAGCTGAGTTGCGTAGCTTAGCCCCGTTTAGGTTAATTCCATAGGAACAGGCTAGCGCGCGCCGCGTCTAGCGACGCAATGCCTTGCGTGTGCGGGCGATGTTTTCTAATGTGCTTTTCGTAATTCAGCTGGCGTCCAAATATGCACTACCGACCGCTCGGCAATACGGGCACTCAAGTGAGCGAACTTGCCCTCGGCACGATGACCTTCGGTGAGCAAAACTCGCAATCCGAGGCACATCGGCAACTCGATATCGCGGTCGATCTCGGCGTGAACTTGCTCGATAGCGCGGAAATGTATCCCGTACCGCCCAACGCTAATACGTGTGGACTAGCTGAAACATTCATTGGTAGGTGGCTGCGCAATCGACGCCGCCGCGACAATATCGTCATCGCGACCAAAGCAACCGGTCCGGGTCGCCATCTACCGCATATCCGCGCCGGAATGTCTAAATTTGATCGTCGTGATTTGACCCTCGCGCTAGACGGTAGTTTGGCTAGGCTACAAACCGATTACATCGATTTGTATCAGCTTCACTGGCCCGATCGTGCAACAAACACGTTTGGCCAGCTGGGCTACAAGCCCGCGCAAAGAGATGAGCATATCGATATTGAAGGAACGCTACGCGCACTCGCGGATTTAGTAACCGCAGGCAAAATACGTTATATCGGATTATCCAATGAAACACCGTGGGGTCTCATGTCGTTCCTATCTGCGGCCCGTGAATTTCACCTGCCGAGTGTGATTTCCGTGCAGAATCCCTTCAATTTATTGAATCGCTCGTTCGAAGTCGGGCTCGCCGAAATCGCCGATCGCGAGCGGATCGGATTGCTCGCTTACTCGCCGCTTGGATTCGGCATGTTGACAGGCAAATATGCCAACAACGCGCGGCCAGCGGGCGCGCGTATCAGCCGCTATTCGCGCTTTCTCCGCTATACTAACGACCAAGGTATTGCCGCGAGCGATAAATACTTGGCGCTCGCACAGGAGTTCGATATCGACCCTGCACACATGGCAATTTCGTTTGTTTTATCGCGCCGTTACGTGTCAAGCGTATTAATCGGCGCGACCAGCGAAGTGCAACTCCGGCATAACCTCGAAAGTTCGCGCTTGGTGCTGTCAAAAGAACAGCTCAAAGCTATTGATAAAATTCACAAGCAAATTCCAAATCCATGTCCGTAGTCAACGAAATTCTCGAGCTTAGTTCACTCACCGCGGTGTCACCCATTGATGGGCGGTATGCCCGACACACTGAAGAACTTAGGCGTATTTGCAGTGAGTTCGGTCTGATCCGTTTGCGCGTGACGATCGAAATTCGGTGGTTGCAGCATCTAGCCGAGGACCCAGGCATCAGCGAACTTCCCGCGTTCTCGGCGATTAGCCATAAACATTTAAACGCGATCGTAGAAAATTTTGCACTCGGCGACGCCGAACGTATTAAGACGATCGAATCTACAACGAATCACGACGTGAAAGCAGTGGAGTATTTCCTACAAGAAAAATGCGCCGAGCTTCCAGAATTGACAGGCGCCATTCCGTTCCTGCATTTCGCGTGCACTTCCGAAGATATCAATAACTTAGCCTACGCCTTGATGTTACAAGAAGTGCGCGACCAGATAATGCTCCCAAAACTCGGCAATCTCGCGGCTATGCTAAAAACCTTGGCGAGGGGCTGCGAAGCGCACGCCATGCTTTCCCGCACGCATGGCCAGTCCGCGTCACCCACCACGATGGGTAAAGAGGTCGCGAACGTACTAGCACGCCTTAGGCGCCAAATGACTTTCCTAAAAAATGCCGAACTTCTCGGCAAATTCAATGGCGCGGTTGGAAACTTCAATGCGCATGTGGCCGCCTACCCGGACGTCGACTGGCCAAAGGTCTCGGCGTCCTTTGTCACCGGCCTGGGTTTAATACCAAACGAATATACGACGCAAATCGAACCACACGATTTTATAGCTGAGTTGTTCGATGTTGTGGCTAGAATCAACACGATTCTCATCGACTACGCACGCGATACGTGGGCCTATATTTCGATCGGATACTTCGGCCAAAGGCAGATCGCGGGTGAGGTCGGGTCTTCTACGATGCCCCACAAGGTCAACCCGATAGATTTCGAAAACGCCGAAGGGAATTTTGGTATTGCGAATGCCTTACTGAACCATCTTGGCGCGAAACTGCCAATCTCTCGCTGGCAACGTGATCTCACTGATTCCACCGCACTGCGTAACGTTGGCACGGCGTTCGGTCATACGGTTATCGCCCTTAATTCGCTACAACGCGGGATCGGCAAACTAGAACCCAACGTCGCTGCACAGACCGCCGACCTAGACGACGCGTGGGAAGTGCTCGCCGAACCCATCCAAACTGTCATGCGTCGCTACGGCATTGCAGATTCGTACGAGTCTCTCAAAGATCTCACGAGAGGTGAACGTATGAACCGCGACATCTTGCATCGATTTATCGATTCGTTAGCCCTACCAGAACCCGAGCGGATACGCCTGAAAGCCCTAACCCCCCGTAGCTATGTAGGCCTTGCAACGCAACTTGCTGCTGATATTTAGAGACCCCTGATGGAACCCAGCGACGCGAACGAAATTGCCTTTGAAACAAGCGACGCCTTGTGCGCGCTGTCACTCGACATTGTCACGAATTGCAAGCGGACCTTAGATATCACGAGTCGCCATTTGGACCCGATATTATTTGACAATCAAGCGTTCGCAGACTCGGTGTCGCAGCTGGTACGCAACAATCGCTTAGCCAAGGTGCGGCTACTCGTGTTGGATATTGGACCGGTGGTCGCGCGTGGACATCGCTTAATGGAACTCGCCTCGCGACTATCGAGCTTCATCACGATCCGTAAACCAGGCAATGATTACAAAAACTTTAATGAAGCGATGTTGATTGCCGATACCAAAGCTTATACCCACCGGCGTTTCGCCGATCGCTATGACGGCCTTGGCAGTCATAACGATATTCGACGCGCCACCGATCTCACAGGCCGCTTTGACGAATTATGGGAACGCGCAGAACCCGACCCGAATTTTCGCCGACTACACATCTGATTCGGCGCTGCTTAGTGCTTTGCAGCTTGACGGGTGCATTAGCTCTCAGCGCTGCCGCGCTCGGCGAAGAACTAACGCTCGAGGTCATCGCCCTGCGCCATTCCCTCGCGCAAGACATAAAACCATTAATCCAGCCATTTCTCGCCGAACAAGGCTCTATGACTGGCAGAGGAGATCAGCTGATTATCAAAACAACGCCGACGAATTTAGTTGAGATCAAGCAAGTACTAGCGGCTTTCGATCGTCGAGCGATTAATCTGCGCATCTCCGTGAAACAAGACGTCGCGGCACACTCTAAAATCCAAGAAGATGCCTTATCGGGTCGGCTTCGATCAGGCGATGTGCGGGCCCAGATTGGTGCGCCAGGGCTGCGACGCGGGGCGCACTTAGACATTGGCGACGGGCGAGGAAATGCGGCCACTTATCGCTCGATCAATACACGGTCGTCGAACGACAACAACAACACCCATTTTGTCGCCGCGCTCGAAGGTCGCCCCGCGTTCATCCAGACGGGTCAATCGTTCCCGATACCAACGGCGAGCGCGACCTATGGTGGCTACGGAAGCGCTGTCCAACAAGGGTTCGAATATAGAGACGTGAGCTCTGGATTTTATGTCACGGCAACAACGAATGGACCCACAGTGACCCTAGAAATCGCCCCGCAACTCGAGCAAGCGGATCCACAAAATCGTGGCGCAATTCATGTTCGGTACGGCGCCTCGACGGTGAGTGGTGAACTTGGCGAATGGATTGCGCTTGGGGGATCGAACGACGATGCCAGCGACGAACAGCGCAATACCCTTGCTCGTACAAGGCAGCATGGCGGATCGACCTACGGCATCTGGGTTAAGGTCGAAGCGATCGATTAACGCCTGGCAACGGGCCTACGAAGTGAGACCTAAGTTCGGAAATTTCATCTGCGTAATGCATGCGCATGGACGTGCTTTAAAGTAATATCCGCGCTCCCATTACATCGCTTTGAATTGTTCAGCTATCACGTGCTTTTGCCCGCTGTGCCTGTCAGAGTCAAAGAACCAAATCTACGCGCGGACGGCGATCGGCCGTCATGATGAATCGCCCACCGTCGTTAAGCGAGTGACGCTAAAATGCATGTAATATACGGGGCCCCTGCTCTATCCCAATTTCGTTTAGCGCGATTACTCGAGCTAATGGACGCTGAAGTCCCTGCGTTAAAGTCAATCGAGACGCAGGTCATTTATCTCGCCTGGTTCAACTCGACGCCGGATCCGACCGAGCTCGCGCGACTTGATTCGCTGGTCGGGGGCGCGCACGCGGAATTTATAGCCCACGGACGCCCAGCAACATCAGTACTCGTAACCCCGCGCATGGGTACCTCTTCGCCGTGGTCGAGCAAGGCGACGGACATCGGCATCAATTGCGGTCTCGAGACCTTGCAACGAATCGAGCGGGCGACACGCTGGATTTTCACTGGGCTGACAAGCGACGACATCGTCGCACTGGCACGCTACATCCATGACCCTATGACGGAGACCGTCCTGAATGATTTAGACGAGGCGGCGACATTAGAGCACCACGCACCGGCGCAAGCGCTCGGCATCGTTGCGCTACACGCCGAGGGCGTCGAGGCGTTAATTTCCGCTAACCTAGCACTCGGCTTGGCGCTCGCCGCGGACGAAATTGAATACCTTACGGCCCGGTATAGAGAGCTCAAGCGCGATCCGAGCGACGTCGAGCTAATGATGTTCGCGCAAGCTAATTCTGAGCATTGCCGGCATAAAATATTTAATGCGCAATGGCAGTTAGACGGCGTTCGTCAAACGCAGAGCTTATTTGGCATGGTCCGTCACACGCATGCGTGTCGGCCGAACAAGGTCCTGTCGGCTTATTCCGATAACTCTGCCGTGACCACTGGATACTACGCAGATCGATTTTTCGCTGATCCCACCTCCGGGCAATACAAAACCGTTAGCGAAGATGTCCACATCCTCATGAAAGTGGAAACGCACAATCATCCGACGGGCATCTCACCTTACCCTGGCGCGGCGACTGGCTCAGGCGGTGAAATTCGCGACGAGGGCGCGACCGGTCGCGGTGCAAAGCCGAAAGCAGGTCTCACCGGATTTTCCGTGTCAAATTTACGCATCCCTCACTTCCCCAGACCCTGGGAAACGGATCGCCCATTGAATCCGCGTCTGGCAAGTGCTTTGGACATCATGCTTGAAGGTCCGATCGGCGCAGCAGCGTTCAACAACGAGTTTGGGCGACCAGCGCTCGCCGGCTATTTCCGCGTGTTCGAACATGCCAACGCGACTAACGATATTTGGGGCTATGACAAACCGATTATGTTGGCTGGTGGCTGTGGAAACATCCGCGCGGAACACGTTCGCAAACTAGATATTCCCGCGACCACGAAAATTGTCGTGCTCGGCGGCCCCGCAATGCTGATCGGCCTTGGCGGCGGCGCGGCCTCCTCGATGAGTGCCGGTACGTCAAGTAACGATCTCGACTTTGCATCCGTGCAGCGCGATAACCCAGAAATGGAACGCCGCTGCCAGGAAGTGATTAACAGCTGTTGGGCTTTAGGTGAGTCCAATCCTATTCTGTCGATTCACGATGTCGGCGCGGGCGGGCTGTCTAACGCAATACCGGAAATTCTGCATGACTGCGGACGCGGCGGTCGCATTGAATTGCGCGCCATTCCGAATGCTGATCCCGCGATGTCGCCGCTCGCCATTTGGTGTAATGAAGCCCAAGAACGCTATGTCGTCGCGATCGCTGAAAGCCGCATTGCAGATTTTGAATTACTGTGCGCCCGCGAACGGTGCCCTGTCGCCGTGGTCGGCGCAGCAACCACCCAGGAACATCTGCTTGTGCACGACAGCCTGTTCAATGTTGCCGTGATCGATTTACCGATGGATGTCATCTTCGGCAAAGCGCCGAAAATGTTCCGCGAGGTCCAGTCGCTAAGTCCGAGCCTGAGTGAATTTGATACCCGTAGAATCGAAATCGACGAGGCGCTAAGACGTGTGCTTAGTCATCCGAGCGTCGCAGATAAACGCTTTTTAATCACGATCGGCGATCGCAACGTCGGCGGGTTGTCGGCGCGCGATCAAATGGTTGGCCCATGGCAAACGCCGGTCGCCGACTGCGCAGTTACCGCGAGCGGTTTCGCTAGCGTAACCGGAGAAGCCATGGCCCTTGGTGAACGCGCTCCGGTTGCTTTACTAAACGCGCCTGCGTCGGGACGACTTGCGCTCGGCGAAGCACTGACTAATCTTGTCGCGGCTCGGATCATGCAACTCAGTGATGTAGTGCTGTCGGCGAACTGGATGGCGGCAGCAGGTCATCCTGGAGAAGACGCGCGACTATTTGAAACGGTCCGCGCAGTGGCTTACGAGTTATGCCCGGCGCTTGGCATCGTTATCCCGGTGGGAAAAGATTCCATGTCGATGAAGTCGCGTTGGGCCGATCCGAATTCAAGTTCTGAAATCAGCGTTACTTCACCGGTATCGTTGATCATTACCGCGTTCGCGCCGGTCGTCGACATCAAACAGACCCTGACACCTGAGTTTAAATTCGTCGACGAACCCACCTGCCTTTTGTTCATTGATTTGGCGAGCGGAGCGCAACGAATCGGCGGTTCGATTCTCGCCCAATGCTACGGCGCTTTAGGCACAACCGTGCCGGACTTCGACAGCGCTGGGACGATGCGCGATTTTTTTGCGGCAATCCAACTCCTCAACGAAGACGGTTATATTTTGGCCTACCACGATCGTTCCGATGGTGGCCTCGCGACTTGCTTGTGTGAGATGGCTTTCGCGGCACGCTGTGGTCTCGAGGTCGACGTGTCACCACTCGGGGGGCCCGCGATAGATGCGCTGTTTTGCGAAGAGTTAGGCGCCGTAGTGCAAATTAGAACTAAAGATCTCGCCGCGGTCACCAGCCACTTCCAAGGTTCAAATCATCTCCAATCTGCAGTCCACGTTTTAGGATCGCCGAGCACTGATCGGCAAATCAAAGTGCGACGCAACGGTGAACTAATCGTGGACACATCGTTATTTGAATTACTTGAGGTGTGGTCGGCAACCTCATCGCAAATGCAACACGCCCGCGATAACCCATACTGCGCGTCACAAGAACTTGCGTCGATTCTTGATGCCGATGATCCGGGTCTCCACCTAGCAGTAGGTTTCAAGCTCTCACCGTCGCGCAATCCTCCTACGGTGATCGGATCACGTCCGAAAATCGCGATCCTGCGCGAACAAGGTGTCAACGGTCACGTCGAAATGGCTGCCGCGTTCGATCGCGCCGGATTCGAATCCATCGACGTTCATATGTCAGACATCATCGATCGGGCGAGAACCCTAGAGGATTTTAACGGGCTGGTTGCGTGTGGCGGTTTTTCCTACGGCGACGTATTGGGCGCAGGCGGTGGATGGGCAAAATCGATCCTGTTCAACGCGCGTGCACGCCAAGCATTCGCCGAATTTTTCGCACGAAGCTCAACACTGACGCTGGGTGTGTGCAACGGATGTCAGATGCTCGCTCACTTACACGAACTAATTCCGGGCGCCGAGGGCTGGCCTCGGTTCGAACGTAATTTGTCTGAGCAGTTTGAAGCACGACTCGTCATGGTCGAAGTCGTCGAGTCACCGTCAGTCTTTTTTCGCGATATGGCAGGCTCCAGAGCGCCGATTGTGGTCGCCCATGGCGAAGGTCGCATCACTCAGGAACAACCATTTCAGACCGCCCTTCGATTCGTTGACAACCACGGCTCACCCACTAGCCAATATCCGTATAATCCAAACGGCTCGGTAGCCGGCGCGACGGGACTCACCAGCGATGACGGTAGAGTAACAATCATGATGCCACACCCGGAGCGCGTTTTCTTGAGCACTCAATACTCGTGGCTGGACGCAGCGTGGCGAGGTGAAGAAGGCCCTTGGATGAAGCTGTTTCACAATGCCCGGCAGTGGCTGGATTAGCGGGACCTGGCAGCCTGTCGGACTTAGGCAAGCGTAGCGAGCATGGTGGAACAACGAGCCAAAAAATATGCGATTTTGAGGAGCGTAGTGGTTCTAGGTAACGAGAAATCGCACGTTTTTGGGCCGTTGTCCCAGCAGCGCAGTAGATTGTTCCTAAGTCCGACAGGCTGCTAGTCATATGGAAACGAGTAGTTGGTCGACAAGTCGCACCGCTCGCTCAACAGGCCCTGAATATAAGCGCCCTAAATCTAGAGGAAACCAGCAATGAGTGACGCGCTAATTTTGGTTGATATCCAAAATGATTACTTCCCCGGGGGCGCCATGGAATTAACCGGGATGGGTACGGCTTGCGACCTCGCGCGAATGGTCCTCCATGCATTTCGGCAACGCCGCGCCCCATGGTTCAATATCCAGCATCTCGCTGTAAAACCTGATGCGCCATTTTTTGTACCTAATACGGTTGGTGTCCCGCATCACGAGGGAACAAAACCAAACGCCGGTGAAACCATCATCCAGAGAATTTTCCGAATGCGTTCCGCGATACCGATCTGGAAGAACAATTAAGAGATGCAGGTGTCGAACACGTCGTGATCGATGGAGCTATGAGCCGCATGTGTATTGATGCGACAACCCGAGCTGCCTTCGATCTCGGCTTCCGATGTACGGTTGTCCAAGACGCTTGCGCAACACATGACTTGGCGTTTAATGATCAACCAATTCCGGATCAGCAAGTGCACGCCGCATTTATGGCAGCGCTTAGCGCGCCTCATGCGTCGGTTGTTACGTGCCCCAGGTATTTGATGGGTTGAGGCCAAGCCGCAGTGAGGCCAGAATACTAAATCTGAATGAGACCGATGGCAAAAGATAAGGACCAAACAAGCGACGACGTCGGTCTATTCCGCACCGCGATGAAGGGTGTTCGTGTATTGGACACTGAAAAACGAGCGCCGCGAAAAAACCCGCCCCCGCCGCAGGCAGTTCAAAGGCGCCGAGACTTCGACGACGCGCTGCTTGAAATGGCAAGTGGACATTTTGATTACACTGAACTTGAACGCGGTGACGAAGCCTATTTTCAGCGGCCAGGCGTGTCACGCACCGTGGTACGCCGATTACGGCGCGGCCAGCTTGCGGTTCAGGCGGAACTTGATCTGCACGGCATGGCGCTCGCCGAGGCGCGCGAAGAGCTCGCAGGATTTATCCGCCGATGCCAAACAAAGAGTATTACCTGCGTGCGCATCATTCACGGCAAAGGGCACCGATCGCCTGGACGCAATCCGATACTAAAACCTAATGTCGCGGCGTGGCTTTCGAGATGGGACGACGTACTCGCCTTCGCTACGAGCCGACCGGTTGACGGTGGTTCGGGTGCTTTATATGTCTTATTGAAAACTCGTTAACTGAGTAACGCAACCGCAGTTGCGGCGATACCCTCACCGCGTCCCGTGAAGCCCATCTTCTCCGTCGTGGTGCCTTTGACGTTTATTCGATCGATTGATATTCCAAGATCGTCAGCAATATTGCGGCGCATCGTTTCCACGTAAGGACTTATTTTCGGACGCTCGGCAATGACTGTTGCGTCGACATTTTCAATTCGCAGACCTATCTCAAGCACCATCCGCGCGACCGCGCGCAGTAAGGCCCTGCTATCGACGCCTTTGAACTCTACGCTGGTATCAGGGAAATGACGGCCAATATCGCCGAGTGCAGCAGCGCCTAATACAGCGTCGCAGATCGCGTGCAACAAAACATCACCGTCTGAATGAGCCGCCAAATTTTTTTCGAATGGAATCGTGACCCCGCCCAGAATGACGGCGCTACCTGATTGGAATCGGTGCGCATCGTAACCTTGTCCAATTCGCATATCGACTAACTCCGACCTTGGATCTGCAAATACATCTCGGCCAAGGCGAGATCTTCTGGGTGCGTGATTTTAATATTATCTGCGTGGCCTTCGACAATCATTGGACGGCCGCCTGCGGCTTCGATAGCTTGCGCTTCATCAGTGACGATGAGACCACTCTCGAGCGCTGTGTTGATCGCCGTCCGCAAGTCGCCTAAGCGAAACATCTGCGGCGTCAGAGCATGCCATAAGCGCGTTCTATCGACGGTCTGCTCTATCTCGCCGTTAGTACTGCAGCGTTTTAGCGTGTCTCGAACCGGTGCGGCGAGAATTCCACCCCATACGCTTTCATTCAAGTTGTTCAGCATTTGATCGATATCACTAACGCGCAAACAAGGTCGCGCGGCGTCATGGACCAAGACCCAATCGCGGTCGTCAGCGTGCTCACGCAAGCAATTCAAACCAGCTAGAACGGAATGACAACGTTCAGCGCCGCCGGTCACAACGTTAAGACCTTGCTCGAATTGTTCAGCAACGATGGGCCATCTGACGTCGTCGGCTGATACGACAAGCACCACGGCAGTGATGCGGGGATGCCCAATTAAAATTCCCAACGTATGTTCCAAGACCTGCTTCCCAGCTAGAGTCAGATACTGTTTCGGGATCTCGCTGCCCATTCGCGAGCCTTTGCCGGCCGCAGGTACCACGGCCCAAACAAGGGGTTTACTCACGATTCGTCGATTCCCTGGGCTGCTCATCGCCGGACGGCGGCTTAACAATTTGGAAAAACAATTCGCCTTCCTTCACCATGCCCATTTCGGTCCGCGCAAGCTCTTCGATAGCATCCATGCCTTGCTTAAGGTCAAGCACTTCGGCCGCTAACGTCTGATTGCGGTCTTTCAATACCAGGATTTCTGCCTGTAGCTCGGCCGCCGTGCCCTCGAGTATCTGCTCGTCACGAATACCCCCTTTGCCGAACCACAACGTGAACTGCAGGTACACCAGAAACGCGAAAAGCACGGCTACGACGACGCGCACTCGCTCATCACCGTCGTTTTATGTTGTACAGCGCGCTTTTGCCAGGATACACAGCGCTACTTCCTAGCTCGTTTTCAATGACTAACAAGCGGTTGTATTTGGCGATCCGATCGGAGCGTGACAGCGAACCCGTTTTGATCTGACCGGTGGCAAACGCGACTGCGATATCCGCAATCGTCGTATCTTCGGTCTCGCCCGAGCGATGAGAAACAACGGCAGTGTAGTTTGCGGACTTAGCGAGTTTTATGGCGTTGAAGGTCTCGGTTAACGTGCCAATTTGATTAACTTTGATCAAAATAGAGTTCGCGATTTTTTCATCGATGCCGCGCTGTAAGGTTGCCGTGTCGGTCACGAACAAATCGTCGCCAACCAGCTGAATGCGCTCGCCAAGGGCGACAGTTAACTCGCGCCAGCCCGACCAATCGTTCTGGTCCATACCGTCTTCGATTGAAACGATCGGGTAATCGCGACTCCAAGTCGCCAGCAAGTCAACGAATTGGGTACTCGACAACGTTCGGTTTTCCCCCTCAAGGCAATACTTTCCATTGCGATAGAACTCGGAACTCGCGACGTCGAGCCCAAGTGCCATATCGTCGCCAAGTCGAAGTCCAGTCGTCTCGATAGCGCGCGCGATCAAATCCAACGCAGCCTGGTTTGACGGCAAGTCGGGAGCGAAACCGCCTTCGTCGCCAACGGCTGTTGAGCTTCCCTGGCTAGACAAAATGGATTTCAAGGCGTGAAATACTTCTACGCCATAACGAATAGCCTCACTGAAACTCGGTGCGCCGATCGGTAGCACCATGAATTCTTGGAAATCCACATTGTTACTCGCATGCGCGCCGCCATTGATGATATTCATCATCGGCACCGGCATTTGGTAATCGTGTCCGGGGTTTAGATAAGCGTAAAGCGGCAGCGCTTGCTCGCGTGCCGCAGCATGCGCGGCAGCCATTGAAACAGCGAGCGTCGCGTTCGCGCCAAGTCGCCCCTTATTGGGCGTTCCGTCGAGGTCGATCATGAGTTGGTCTATGCCAGCCTGGTCATCGACCGCGAAACCGTTTAACGCTCGAGCGATTTCGCCGTTTACATTGGCAATAGCTCGCAACACGCCTTTACCACCGAAGCGCGCCGGATCGTGATCCCGTAGCTCGAGCGCTTCCCGCTCACCGGTTGAAGCGCCGGACGGGACTGCGGCGGACGCTTTGCAGCCCGTAGAAGTGGTGATTTCAGCGCGAACTGTTGGGTTTCCGCGCGAGTCGATCACTTCAAGCGCTGTGATTTTTACTATCGCCGACATGTAACTTGTTCACCTCATAACGATGTTGAAAATATTTTCGCGAACCGCGAATCAAGGTCGAACCATGCAACCTACATGATGGAGGATGCTTTGACCGCGTCGTCGATCACTTTCAATGTTTCTAGAAGTCTCGGCAGATCGGCAAGCGCAAGGCAATTTGGCCCGTCGCTCAACGCGCGATCCGGATCCGGATGGGTTTCCATGAACAACCCGGAGATCCCGGCAGCGATCGCCGCGCGGGCTAGGGTCGGCACAAATTCTCGCTGACCTCCAGACGCATGTCCCTGGCCACCCGGCATTTGCACGGAATGCGTCGCATCAAAAACCACCGGTGCGCCTGTCGCTCGCATCACCACGAGTGCACGCATGTCCGACACGAGATAGTTGTATCCAAAACTCGCGCCACGTTCGCACACCATGATCGAATTATTCCCGGTTGCGTGCGCCTTTGCCACCACATGTTCCATGTCACCCGGAGCCAGAAACTGTCCTTTCTTGATGTTTACCGGGAGACCCTGGCGCGCGACGTTCTGGATAAAATTCGTCTGTCGACAGAGAAAAGCCGGGGTCTGTAGGACGTCCACGACGGCGGACACTTCGTCTAACGGCGAATCTTCGTGCACGTCGGTTAACACACGCACGCCGATTTGATCGCGAACCGCGCCAAGTGCTTTCAATCCCGCCTCGATCCCAATACCGCGAAAACTCTCGTGCGACGTGCGGTTCGCCTTGTCGTAAGAGGCTTTGAAGACGAAAGGAATATTAAGCGCCTGGGTTAGTTCCTTAAGTGTGCCGGCCATTTCCAGCACGAGTCCTTCACTTTCGACGACGCACGGCCCCGCGACGAGAAAGAACGGGTGCTCTATTCCTACATCGAAATCATGTAAGCGCATCGGCAACCTCGACTACCTTGACGGCTTTGTAAGCGAGTGCCGCCCTGATAAAAGCATTGAACAAAGGATGACCGTCGCGGGGTGTCGAGGTAAATTCCGGGTGGAATTGGCATCCGACGAACCATGGGTGATCAGGGATCTCGATTATTTCAACCAAATTACCGTCCATTGATCGCCCGGCAATGCGCAGGCCGGCGGCCTCGAGTTCCATCATGTATTTATTGTTAAATTCGTAGCGATGCCTGTGCCGTTCTTTAATAATCTCTGAGCCGTACGCCTCGGCAACAAAACTTCGGGCGGCGAGTTTGCACTCCTGGCCGCCGAGACGCATTGTTCCACCTTTGTCGCTGCTTTCGTTGCGACGTTCTAAAACCCCCTCGTTAGTCGTCCATTCGGTTATCAAGCCGATCACGGGATGCGGCGTGTCCTTATCGAACTCAGTACTATGCGCATCGGTTAATTGTGCCTTGTTGCGCGCGGTTTCAATCACCGCAACTTGCATCCCCAAACAGATCCCAAGGTAAGGAACACGTGCTTCGCGGGCATATTGTGCGGCGAGTATTTTGCCTTCTATGCCCCGCTCACCGAAGCCACCGGGCACTAGGATCCCATCGACACCGCGGAGAATGTCGAGTCCTTTGCGTTCAATTTCCTCTGAGTCCACGTAATGAATATGGACTCTCGAATGGGTATGAATCCCGGCATGAATTAGTGCTTCGGAGAGCGATTTATAGGATTCGGTCAGATCAATATATTTGCCAACCATCGCGATGGTCACTTCATCGCTCGGATTGCGCATCGCCTCAACGACGGCCCGCCACTCACTTAGGTCCGCAGCCGGCGCCTCTAAGCCTAATTTCTCAATAACGATGTCGTCGAGGCCTTCCTCGTGCAACATCAAGGGGATCATGTAAATCGAATCCGCGTCGTAAGCAGGGATGACGGCTGATTCTTCTACGTTCGTAAACAGCGCGATTTTTCGCTTCTCGCTAGCCGGTAACGGCCGATCGACGCGACACAGCAGGATGTCTGGTTGAATGCCGATTGAGCGAAGTTCCTTGACTGAGTGTTGCGTTGGCTTGGTCTTAATTTCTCCTGCGGAACTGATATACGGCACTAGCGTTAGATGAATAAATAGCGTGTGTTTGTGGCCAAGTTCCATCCGCATCTGGCGTATGGCCTCCAAAAATGGCAGCGACTCGATATCACCAACCGTGCCCCCGATTTCGACCATCACAATTTCTGCATCGCCGGCCCCCGCCTTTATCGACCGAATGATCTCGTCAGTGATATGCGGGATAACTTGTACGGTAGCCCCGAGATATCGTCCTTGGCGCTCTTTGCGGATGACGTTCTCGTAGATCCTACCGGTTGTAAAATTGGACTTACTGCTAGTTTTGAAGCGCACGAAGCGTTCGTAATGTCCGAGATCTAAATCTGTCTCCGCGCCGTCGTCGGTAACAAAGACTTCCCCGTGCTGAAAAGGGCTCATGGTGCCCGGATCGACGTTGATGTACGGATCCAGTTTAATCATGGTGATATCGAATCCGCGAGTTTCCAAAATCGCTGCAAGTGACGCGGACGCAATGCCCTTGCCGAGCGAAGAAACGACGCCACCAGTGGTAAAGATGTAACGGGTCATGTGCGTGATTCGCAGAACAATTCGCACGTGGGAAAAGCGACTAGAGGGGTTCGGAAATGCAGCGCTTTTTTGTTGTTGAAAATCCGTCCCATGTCGGCGCTCAAGCTACCAGAATGGGCTGCAGTTCTCAACGACCGGAACGACTAAACCGGTGCTCGGGCCTCGCCGAACGTCACCATCTATGGCGAACCGGCGGGTTAGCTGTCGGCCGCCAAGATTTGATCGAATAGCCGGACTCGATATCC
>JAQCEL010000002.1 GCA_027618655.1 Pseudomonadota bacterium
AGAATGGCCCCAAGGTAGACGAATCCCTCAGTTTCGACGGCCACAGTGGCGCCCCCAAATGGCGCACCTTTGATAACGTCACCGCCGCGTCCGCATTCGTCAGGGCATGAATGCCATGAGCGGAGAAACCAACTGGCGGACTACGACACTCGGGATCACCCCAGGCGGCAAGATTGTCAGGCAATCTGCGATCCGAAGACGGTGGATCCAAATCGTCACTGTTAACGATCGCGGTGAACGTCAAAAAGAATAGCACAACGATGAATTTCATCCAGTGATCCTGATTGTGATTCCACTGTAGACTAACGACGACGCGGAGCGCGCGCGATGCAACTCGGCGACCTTACCCCGCCGACGACTATTATGATTCGGCACGGACCGGAAAGAGGAACTAGCAATGCGTTTTCATCACATGGCGATCTTTGTCTCGGATTTAGACGAAGCAATTCATCTATGGCGTGATGTCATGGGCTTTGAAATCGCAGTCAATACGGTGATCCCTGATGGTGATGGACCAGGACCGAATACTTATATGTATCCTAAATTGCTCGACGATATTTTTAAGGTGAAAGGCGCCCGATCGAAGATGGCGCTGTTGAGCTCCAAAGAAGGCGCGCTGATCGAACTGCAGGAATGCGAAAACCCGGCCATTAAAAGAACCCCGCCAGAAAATTTACGTTACGGTCATACGGGATTCCACGAACTCGGTTTGGTGTGTGATGACATCGACGCCTTTTTCGCCAAAGTGCGCGCCGCCGGTTACGAAACACAAACCGAATACGTGTGGCAATGCGCGAACATTGGTCGCTCATTTTTGTTTTACGATAAAGACGGCAACATGATCCAAATGTGGGAACACATCGGTGGCGATCCAACTTGGACGTAAAGCGCAATGTGTATTTATGGAGAAGAAGGAGAAACGTGTGAGTAGTGATATCGAAAAAAGACTACAGCATTTTGAAGATCAACTGGCCCTTAACAAACTCATCAATTCCTACCATTGGCGCGCTGATCACTTCGAATGGCAACAATGGTCGAATTGCTTTACAGAAGACGCAGAATTCGATTTCACGGGCGAGTTTGGCACGATGTGTGGCCGCTCCAATATTCACGACATTTGCAAAGGCAACATGGATCACGTCTATGGCGCTATGCAACACGTGATCGTTAATCTTGATTTCGAAGTAACGGGCGAAAATTCCGCGGTCGGGCATGGCAATTTAATTTTTACGGCCTTGCCAGATCCAGCACAACAGCATCTCAACTTTCAATCTGGCGGCCGCTACAACTGGGAATTTAAACGTACCTCAGAAGGTTGGCGGATTTCCAAAGCACGTCTCGATTTTATTTGGACACGAGGCGAGAACGTGGGCGCGGTGTTTTCCGAGCCGCAAGCTGCAACGGGATGATCAGCTGCACCGCGATCGTGAGCTTGCTACTCACGAACGCGCGCACGGTTCCGACAAATTCAGCCCGGCTCGCCTGCCGCGTCTAAGTTGCGATGCGACTACGGACTCGATATCTCCACAATAAAACCGTCCGGTAACTCGCGCTTACCGGCGATGAAATCGCCGTTGATATCGCTTACCCAGAGTTTTCCATGGACAAACTGGACACCGACCGGGTTAAAGAAGCCGCTTGCCACTTGCTCGGCCTTGCCGTCGCCGGTCAGTCGAAAAATCTTGCCGTCGGCTTGTAATACTTGAGTCATCGGCACGGGCACTTCGTAACGACCAACATCGGCGAAAAATAGTTGGCCACCGAAGTCCCCGAAACCGGCCGGCGCGAACGCCATACCCATCGGTTTGCCGGGTCCTTCAAATAGCGGTTTTGGGTCTATTGAACCATCCGCCGCGATCGCGACGATCGCGCCACGCGGCGGATCGAGACTCGTAATGTCGAACACACCAACACTCACTGTTACCAACATTCTCTGGCCATCCGGCGTAAACGTAATCGTCGCTGGCGCGCTATAGCGCTTACCGTCGAATACAACAAACGGGGTGCACTCGCCGGTCGCGTTCACTTGATAAATCGCGTCGTTGTAAATTGTGACAACGAACAATTTATTCGCGAATTGCGAGCCATTGGGTCCGAAACGCGCATCAAGTCCGAAGCCGGAGATTTTCTTTGCGCCAGCGTCCGGCAACGTACAAAAAATACTCGTGGCAAAGTCGCGCGCGGGCTCTATTCGCTGTACGACGTGATTCGACAACGCGCCGGGCATCGCGACCTTAGGCTGCGCCAAGCTGAAGACCTGCCCCGCATAGCTTCCAAAGCCGTCTGGCGCAATATCGAATCCTACGGTAGGTAGCAACTTACCAATGTCGGCGAGGATCGAGATTTCACCTTGCGGGCTAATTGATAACAAGCGGCTGCCTTTATCTTTTTCCTCACCGCCGTCATCGTTCAGCCAGGTTGCTTCGCCCATCGGCAGCAAAATTAACGGATCGTAGAGTTTGCCTGGCGCGATCAATAAGTGTGCCGATAAACCTTTGGCCATTTGGATAGTCGGGGGCGCAAGCAGTTTGTCGACAACTGCCAGTGGGTCGGCCTTAGCAAGGCTCACAACAAGACTTAAGACTAGAAAATTCAATAACAGTAGGTGTCTTCGATAGTTCATAGTTGTTCTCCGACCAAGCTTAAGGTATCTAAATTTAGCTTAGCGCCGGGATTCTGCCATCCGATTTAGGAATTGCGCTGTCAACGACACTCAGTGCCCATCGAATAACCGTCCGACCTCTAGAATTTACCCGCGCTCGCGCAGGAATGCCCGCAGTGTAGCAACGAGGGATGGATGGGTCGCCCGAAATTTAGGAGTCGGCATGCCTATCTGGCATCGAACGCCTGCTACCCTGAGCGCGACACATGACCTCTAGATGTTGGTCGAGGCGCAACATTTTTTGAGCAGTGTACGAGAATCCTTTACCCTCTGCCGCGCAAAGCGATCGTTTATCGACCTGCTTGTCGGCGCAACACCAAGGAGAGCATGCGAATGTCAGAAGTCCTAGTCGAATACGCTAAAGGGACTGATCGTGATCACCATCAACCGACCTGATCAGCGCAATGCCGTCAACCGGACGGTCTCTCATGGCGTCGCCGCAGCGATTGATGAGCTGGATTCTCGCGATGATCTAAGAGTCGGCATCCTCACCGGCGCTGGTGGAACGTTCTGCGCGGGCATGGACCTAAAAGCGTTTTTACGCGGTGAGGCGATCCGGGTCGAAGGTCGCGGCCTCATGGGGATCGCTTTCACGCCACCGCGCAAACCTTTGATCGCTGCTGTCGAAGGATATGCCTTGGCGGGCGGTTTCGAAGCCATGCTGGTCTGTGATCTGGCGGTCGCCGCTCGGGACGCACAGTTTGGCATTCCGGAGGCAAAGCGCGGTCTCGTGGCAGCGGCCGGTGGTTTATTGCGTCTACCACGCTTAATTCCGCCGCGCATCGCCATGGAGCTTGCGCTGACCGGCGACATGATCAGCGCCCAACGCGCGGCGCAGTATGGCTTAGTCAACTTAGTAACCGAACCCGGTGAGGCGCTCACGGAAGCAAAGAAACTCGCCGCACGAATAATTTGCAATGCGCCTTTGTCCGTCGCGGCAAGTAAACGAGTCATTAACGAATAAAGTGATTGGTCGATAGACGAACGCTTTGAACGCCAGCGAGAAATAACTGACCCGGTAAACGCGTCTGCCGACGCGCGCGAGGGTTCTGCCGCTTTCGCTGAAAAGCGTCCAGCAAAATGGCAAGGCGTTTAAGGCCACAACACCAGGGGATGATAAGTATCAGCACCTGTCCACCTAGAGGATTCAAGCCGCATGATCCCACGCACAATTTTTAGTCCTGAACACGATCTCTTTCGAACATCGGTACGACGGTTCATCAACGAACACGTGACCCCGTTTCACGCGGATTGGGAAAAGGCGGGAAGAGTGCCGCGCGAATTGTGGCAGAAAGCGGGAGAGCTTGGCTTGCTATGCTGCAACGTGCCCGAGCAGTACGGCGGTATGGGTGGAGATTTTCTCTACAGCACGATCTTGATCGAAGAATTTGCGGCCGCTGGCGCCACGGGGCCGACGTTCTATTTGCACTCGGACATCATCGCGCCTTACTTGGTCGATTTCGGGACCGAAGAACAAAAACAAAAATGGCTGCCGATGATGGCGCGCGGCGAACTGGTCGTCACGCTCGGCATGAGCGAACCGTCTGGCGGCAGCGATGTACAAGCAATGCGCACACAAGCGATTCGAGATGGCGACGACTATGTGGTGAATGGACAGAAAGTTTTTATCACGAATGGCCATGCGGCCGATCTGCTATTACTTGCCTGCAAAACCGATCCGAGCGCACGTGCAAAAGGCGTGAGCCTTATTTTCGTTGAAACTGATCGCCCTGGGTTCACACGCGGGCGCATGCTGGAAAAGCTTGGCTGCAAGGCGCAAGACACCTCGGAACTGTTCTTTTCTGATGTCCGAGTGCCGATTGAAAATTTACTCGGCGAAGAAGGCGCTGGTTTCGCGCAATTGATCACGCAGCTCGCCCAAGAGCGTTTGATTCAGGCGATCCGCGCAGTCGCGAGTGCCGAAGCGGCTTTGCAATGGACCTTAGACTACGTGGCAGAAAGAGAAATGTTCGGCCATACCTTGGCAGATTTTCAAAACACACGCTTTCAACTCGCGGAACTCCATGCAGAAATTCTCGCGCAAAGAGTGTTTGTCGACCGCTGCACGGAACTCCACGTGCGCGGCGAATTCGATCCAACTGACGCGGCGGGGGCGAAACTACTCACGACGGAATTGCAAGGCAAGGTCATGGACAAATGCTTACAATTTTTCGGCGGCTGGGGCTACATGTGGGAGTATCCCATCACCCGTGCTTTTGCCGACGCGCGCATGACGCGTATTGGTGGCGGTACGGTCGAAGTGATGAAACAGATCATCGCCAACAGCTTGCTGCCGAAGCGGCCCAGTCGTAAACCCTCGTAGAGGCGAGCAAACCCAGAAATTGTTTGGCGCGCAGTCTCGATAATGTTAGAACTCGCCGCGGCATTTCGCGTACTTTAGATATTTAATCGAACCTTCGACTCGCTTATTAGGAGCAGCCATGACCCCGTCTTTGCCACGCAAGAAAATGCTAGCGGGAGTAAAAGTTCTCGACTTTACTCAATATCTCGCTGGCCCGGCGGCTACCCGCCTCCTCGCCGATTTCGGTGCCGATGTGATTAAAATCGAACGTACGCCAGACGGCGATCACGGCCGCAAAATACATTACGTCGCACCAGGTATTAGTGGATTCTTTCTCGCTGCGTGCGCAGGGAAAAAGAGTCTCGCAATCGAATTCGCGAGCGATCAGGGTCGCAAAATCATCCACGATTTGGTCCGCGAAGTCGATGTGGTGATCGAGAACTACAGCCCCGGGGTGATGGCAAAGTACGGGTTCGATTATGAGTCACTCAAAGCAATCAATCCGCAACTGATCATGAGTTCAATATCGGGCTTCGGCCAGGAAGGCCCGTCATCGAAATTGCCAAGTTTCGATATTATCGCGCAAGCGCAAAGCGGCATGATGGCCATGACAGGCGATCCTGATGGGCCGCCACAGTACGTCGGCAACTACATCGGCGATCCGAACGCGGGTGTGCACAGCGCGCTCGCGGTTTGCGCAGCGTTATATCAACGCGCGATGGATGGCGAAGGACAATATATCGACGTCTCGCAACTTGAGTCCCTGGTGTATCTCGACTACGTTAACTTCCCCGTCTCAATGATGACTAACGGGCGCATCGCTCCACGACGCTTTGGCGGCGATTTTTATTCGATTTGCCCTTATGGGACGTACCGCTCTAAGGAGGGCTACATCGTATTTGCGGTCGCCGAGCACCAGTGGCGCGCGTTAGTAAACGCCATGGGTATGCCAGAGCTCGAGCACGATGAACGTTATGCCACGCAAGAAGCGCGTTGTGCGCGGCGGCCAGAAGTGAGGACCTATATCGAACACTGGCTACAAACCTTTGCTGACGACAGCGAACCGCTCAGAATTTTAGCCGAAGCGCGAGTCCCGTCCGCGCCAATCCTCGAAATTGCTGAAGTCCCGCATCACCAACAAATTAAAGCGCGCGCATTATTTCAAGATGTGCCGCACCCACAATTAGGCACAACGCCGATTGCGCGATCGCCTTTTCAAATGTCTACCATGGAAGTCACCGTGCCGTTTCGTGCGCCCTACCTTGGCGAACACAACGAAGAAATATTGCGCGAAACCTTAGGCTACAGTGAGGATCAGCTTGCTAAGCTCTACACTGATGGGACCATCGTTCAGGATCCACAAGTTGCGGGCTTGCGCCACGCGGGTAAGTTGTAAACCGTCGAAACGTTTCAGTCATTGCGCGGCACGTAGTTGTCCGCTTACACCGGCACTAGCATCAGCTCGGCGAGTCTTTGTCGTTCTTGCGGGCCAAATTTCAGCGCTCGACTGAGATAGCCGTTGAATTCCCCATAGTGTTCGTCGATTGCGTTTAGGCTCGCGAGAAGATATCCCGCTGGTGCTGCCATAATGGCCTCAATCGCGTCTGGTTTAGCGCGAGGATCGAATATGTCCAGATTGTCCATCGCGACTTTCGTCATTTCGAAATCGACCACAACTTCCTCAACTGAGACACCTAAGGCGAGCAGGATAAAGGCCGCCACAAGACCCGTGCGGTCTTTGCCGAAACTGCAATGAATAAAGTGCGGCATGCGCTCATGCTCAAGCAGAAAATGGAGCACCTCACTAAATTCTGCCGTGTGCTCAAATGGGATCCGCGCATAGTTGCTGCGCATCAGTTCGAACGCTGCGGCGCCGTCAGCCCCGAGTTCGTTCACGCCGTGAAACATCTCAATCGATCCCTGCGGCAGAAATCCACACGCGTGTATTTCCGGCGGTTCGTGAAGCGGTAGACGATCCGGTGCTTTCGCTCGTTCGTCTTCGCTACGCAAATCCACGATGCTCCGGATCCCGAGCGCGCTAAAGCGTTCGAGATCCGCATCACTCAATCCGACCAGGCCGTCGCCGCGGTAGATCACACCGAAACGAGTGATCGCACGATTGCCCACCGGTATGCCACCCAGATCGCGGACATTCACTGCGCCCTCAAATCGAACGGCGCGTTCTGTTCGTTGTTCAATCATTATCAAATTTCGCCAGTCATACTTAACTTTCCACCCAGTCGGCTACGGATTGATGGCATTTTAGGTTTGCGCGCTTAGGTTCACATTCTACAACGATGCCGAGTACACTGAGCGCACAAACCTTGCCGAGGGAAAGTCGATGTCGTTCCGCCAAACGTTGCTGATGAGTGCACTGATTTTCGTCAGCTTACCGGGACTCGCGGCAGATCTGACTAGCGCGGTGAAAGCGGATTACGACAGTTATCTAGCGCCTTTGTTTGATCACTTCCACCGCAATCCAGAATTGTCACTCGTGGAATTTGAAACCGCAGCACGGATGGCGAAAGAACTCCGCGACGCTGGATTCGACGTCACCGAAAAGGTCGGGGGCACTGGTGTCATTGCGCTACTCAAAAATGGCCCGGGCCCCTTAGTCATGATGCGGGCAGACATGGACGGCCTGCCGATCGAAGAAAAATCCGGACTCGCTTATGCCTCCACCAAGCAGCAGCAAAGTCCTATCACTGAGCAACCAGTCCACACCATGCATGCGTGTGGGCACGACGTGCATATTACGAGTCTGGTTGGCACCGCGCGGCAGATGGTCGCGCGTAAAGATGAGTGGGCTGGTACCTTAATGCTACTCGTGCAACCCGGCGAAGAACGTTTGATTGGTGCAAAAACGATGATGGCGGACAAACTGTGGGAGCGCTTTGGCAAACCGGACTATGCCCTGGCTTTTCACGTCGGCGCGAATCGCGAAGAGGGTTTTGTGAACGTCTCAGAAGGGAGTCCGTTCGCTGGCGCGGATACGGTTGATATCACGATCCATGGAGTTGGGACGCACGGCGCGAGTCCTCATCAAGGTAAAGATCCTATCGTGCTTGGCGCACAAATCGTGATGGCGCTACAAACCCTAGTATCACGTGAACTATCACCACGCGATCCCGGTGTCGTCACGGTTGGATCATTTCACGCAGGCACCAAGCACAACATTATTTCCGACCAGGCAGTGCTGCAATTGACGGTGCGCAACACGTCTCCTGAGACTCGCGAATTGCTCCTCAAGGGCATTAAACGAATCGCGGAAAATATGGGTCGGGTCGCCGGGATGCCAGAGGACAAGTTGCCGGAAGTGGTCGTTTCAGACGAAAGTGTGCCACCAACCGTGAACGATGCGGAACTCACGCGACGTTTAAAATCTGCGTGGGCGGCTAAGCTCGGCGCATCGCAGGTCATCGACATTCCGACGAAAGGCATGGGGGCGGAAGATTTTCCGTTTTTCACCACCGATCCAGCCATCCGCAGCGTTTATTGGACGGTCGGCGGCACGTCAGCAGAAGATATTGCGCGCGAAGCGGCCGGCGGAGCACCTGTCCCGAGCCATCATTCACCGCTGTTTAAGATCAATCCGGAACCATCAGTGCGCACCGGTGTTGAATCGACCGTAATCGCGTTAATGGAATTGATGCACAAACCCTAGGTTTGCGCTACAAAACGGCAATCAATGAACTTAGCAACTTAATCTATCGTCCGATCTAGGAGCCTCCATGGCGCAATCACTCACACACATTGCAGATGACATTCTTAATGCAACCGTCTCGCGCGCTGGCGGGGCACCCGGGGTCGTCGCGATGGCGACTAATAAAACGGGAAACTATTACGAAGGCGCGGCCGGGGTGCGCGAACTCGGGCAGGCGCAAGCGATGACCAAGGATTCCGTGATGCTTCTCGCCTCGTGCACGAAAGCGCTAACCGGTGTCGCTTTGATGCAGCTCGTCGAGGAAGGCAAGGTATCGCTCGACGATGTGGCACGTGACTACGCGCCTGAAATCGGCAAGTTTGAAGTGCTTGAAGGATTCGACTCGAACGGCGAACCGCGCACGCGTAAGCCAAGAACCGAGATCACCTTGAATCACCTAATGCTGCATACGTCCGGCATGTGTTATGACTTTTTCAGCGAAGATTTATTACGCTACCGCACTGCGCGGAACGTTCCATCGATTCTTTCTTGCACGTTCGCGGCCGTTCAAGATGTCTTACTGCATGACCCTGGCGAGCGTTGGACTTACGGCTGTGGTATCGATTGGGTCGGCCGAGTGGTCGAGGAATTGCGCGGCAAGCGCCTCGGCGACGTACTGGCAGAGCGCGTGTTTGCGCCGCTCGAAATGACGGACACGGCGTTTAATATGAGCGAGGTGATGCGTGCGCGACTCGCGACCATTCACCTGCGCAGCCCCGACGGTACCCTTACCCCGAATCCCGATATGCGTTTGCCGCAGCCGCCCGAAATGGATATGGGCGGTCACGGTCTCTATGGCACGATCGGCGACTACATGAAGTTCATCCGCATGATCTTGAACGATGGTAACGGCCCGCAAGGTCGGGTGCTCAAAGCTCAAACGGTTGAGCAAATGGCTCGCAATGGCCTCGGGGATCTCAAATCCGGCGCCTGGACAAGCTCGAATCCACAGCTCGCCAATAGCGGAGATTTCTTTCCCGGTTTAGCGAAATCATGGTCGTATACGTTTCAAGTGAACGATGCACCGGCTCCGACCGGCCGACCGGCGGGACAGCTGTCATGGGCGGGACTCGCTAATACGTATTACTGGATCGATCGTTTAAACGGCATTGGCGGCATGTGGAGTTCGCAAATTCTACCGTTTCAGGATATCGGTTCTTATCCGGGCTATGTCGAATTCGAGTCGGCCGTGTACCGGGAATTAGATAGCCCTTAGCTCGGTTGCGATCAGGCGATGCGTGATCGCGCTGGGCGAGTCGGCCATTTTAAACAGCGCTATTCGTATTGAGATCCCAGCCGAAACTAAAACTCTCGCCGGCGCTGTTAGCCGCGCCAGGATCGGTCGCGGCATATTGAAAGAATTCGTAGTTAATTTTGCTGAACGTGAGAATCAAACGCTCGCGAAAAAAATTCTCTTCAGCCTCGCCGTCGGTCCGCACTGAGCTGATAATCACATCTTCCATCACAATTGATAAATATTTCTGTGCCGACTCGCGCTTGCCAACCACTGGCATAACACTGATCTCCACTGCTGAAATCGGCGTTTTCTCGGCGAATAATTTCAGCACAGCCGCGCTTTCTTTGCCGAGGGCCTTCAAGACTGTAATTTGGTTCATGTTCTCGCACTGAAGTGAATCCGCGGCTGATTTCTGCGACGAATGCTCGAGGTTCCAGTTCCACGACAACATATCGGCCCAACCTTTATGTTGGTAATTGCGCGAACCGCCGACGACGCCGTCGATTCTCAAAAACATCTCTAAAGCCATGATTATTCCTTGCGATGAAGCGTGGCTAGCGGTGGCCCAATGGTGGGAACCGAACGACCTCCTTGTGGGTGGTCGCGGTGCATAGTCCGAGAAGGCGGCCAAGAAAGGTGAAAAATGCTGATTCGAGAAGCTGAATCGGCCAACGATATGCCCGCTCAGCATAGCCTAGTTCGAACGTTCACATGTAACTATCGACCTTCGCGGTTAATCGCAACGCTCGGCCGGTGCGCTATCCGTCATTTGGAGATACAAATCTCTCCGGCTATTGCTTGCCCACCTTAAAGACGTCATCTACGCGGATTTGCATCGTGGTGACTAATCCATTTGTGGAATGCGCCATGCCGATGACGGACATCAACTCGGCGTATTGCGGGTCTGTCATACCCTTGGATCTGGCCGCGGCGGTATGCGAATGGATGCAGTATTCGCACTTATTGGCGACTGATACGGCAATATAGATAAGCTCCTTGGTCAACGGATCGAGCGCACCCGGCGCCATCACTTCCTTAATCCCTTCCCATGTGCGGCGCAATTGATCGGGATTATTGGCTAATCCTTTCCAAAAATTATTGATGAAATCGGTCTTTCTGACGGCACGAATTTCATCGTAAATTGCACGGACTTCAGGTGGGGCCGCGTCGTACTCGACGAGTTCTACGGTCGCCATGATGACTCCTAAGATTCGGAATTTAGTGGTAAGTATAGGACACGAACATTTCCACGACCAAGGTGTCGTCGTTGTCGCCGAAAATATCGACAGCGGCTCGGTGGGGCGTACCCCAGGCAAAACCTAGGTAGGTATACAAACTGGCGCTCGGGTAATACTCAACTGCGAGATTTACTTCTTCCGCCCAATCCGTATCACTAACCGGGGTGCCGAAATATTGTGGAGTGTCGAGATCATGTGTGTAATACCAAAAACCGAGTGCTACGTCAGGACGCGGGTACACTTTTAGTTTGGCCATCTGCGTGATTTGGTTTTGATTAAATAAATGGAACTCACCGGTCACTTCCCCTTGGTACCAAGTGTCCCAATCGCGCTTGAATATCGTAAAGAACAAGCCACGGTATTCTTCGTTGTCGTTTGAACCCGCCTCGTTGCCGGAAAAGTGTGAGTACCGATAAAATAATTTCGGTGTCCAGACCACGTCTGCGAATTGGTAGTTGGCCTCAACGTAATACGCGTTCGCGTTATTGTCCGCACCCGTGAGTTCACTCTTGCCACGTTCAACCACGTACTCGCCGTATAGCTTCAGAGCGTCGAGCCCTGGGATCTTGACGTCCGCCCCGCGGATACTGGCGACTTGCATGCCATCCAAATCAAGACTCTGATCGTCAACGATCTCGATATACATTAGACCTAAGGTGCCAAATGTCTCGTTCTTGGTTGTTTCAACGTTCACTCCAACGACCCGCGCATCGCCGAGGTCGTCGTCAGTGCGCAACCAAAATACATCGGCGCGGATCGGATCCGTATTGACGCGCACCACGGCACTGTTGCGCCACGCACTGAACGCACCGATCCAATACTGGCCGTCTGCCGCGCCCTTGTTGAAGTTACCGTCGCCAACGACGAAGCCGTCGCCGATGGTAAATTCTTGACCGCCGACTGAAATGTCGACGACATCGTTACGCCAGCCGATTTTGGTCGAATCTGTATCGATCGCTCGGTCACCAGAGCGGGCGACTTGCCCAGCCAACTCACCGTCTAAAGTCGTGGTCGCGGCGACCATTGAGAAGGTACTGTACAGTTCGCTCGTCTCGAACGCCCACTGCATATCAAACTTCGGTTTAATTCCGAGCGATAGCGCGGTGCGTTCTGTTTCTCCTGGGGTGTCGAGTGCGCCAAACCCATAATTTATTCCCGACGCATATTGAAGGCCGCCAAGAAATTTAATTTCAGCGACGAGCTGTCGGCCATTCTCGTCGTATACGTCGAAGGCCAGCGCCCTGCCACCGACAACGAACATCAGGCATAGGCTAAGTAGACCACCAAATGGGCAACTAAGGCGAATCGAATCTTGACCTTGACGGTGAGCTTGTTTGATCCCAAGGCTCCTCGAAATTGAAAGGCGATTTTTACGAAACTGGCGACCGGAGTGTCGTGCGCCCAAACAAATTTGCGTCGCGATTGATCCCATTAAACCGCTGGATTGAATAACGCTCGGTTCGATCGCGCATTCGTCTACCGCTCCGCACGCTTGCTGCGGCAGTATATCGAGTTTGGCATCGTAATGGTTGTAAGCAAAGAGGCCCGGCTAAGACATGAATGCTTGCGTGATCCCGCCGCTAACCAGAGAAAGCTCGTCTAAACCGACGCAAGGAGAAATTCGTAGAATTACGTGACCGAGAGCTCGTTTTAGCAGCCCTTTTGTTACGCTTTGCAAAAGGAATCACAAGTCAATGCAAAACATTGCAAGCGATCAGAATATCGTGCGTAGTCCACGTCATGATCTCTATCTATGGTCGATATTGTTTGCTATGGACAAGAAAACCGACGACTACAATGGCGTGCTCGGCGACACCACCAAAGTGCATGATCGGATTGCGCTAGATCGCGGGGGCGTCGTGCGTCAATGTGTCGCGTTGATGAGAATCGCGTTCGTCGTATTCATGGTCTATCTGAAGTTTAGGGCCCGCGATTGGTATACAAACCGCCACAACAAAGCGCCGCGTGGGCAAGCACGTTAAATCCCAGCAATTCGTCATCGCAACGCGATTAAGTTTTTCCAGTGATTGTTAGTTAAGATCGCTGGCGAAACCGCGCGGCACTCCAACGCCGCGAATGACTATTGATGTGTCGAGGAAATCGCATGTTTACCACTAGTATGAATTTTTGTTTAGGCGATGAAATTGAAGCGCTACGCGATATGGCGCACCGCTTCGCGCAGACTGAGATAAAACCACTCGCCGAAGAGATCGACCGAACCAACGAGTTTCCACGTGAGCAATTGTGGACCAAATTGGGTGATCAAGGGCTGCTTGGCGTCACCGTAGAAGAAGAATATGGCGGCAGCCAAATGGGCTACCTCGCGCATTGCGTCGCGATGGAAGAGATCAGCCGCGCGTCGGCGTCGGTTGGTTTGAGCTATGGCGCTCATTCGAATTTGTGTGTCAATCAGATCCGACGGAACGGCAACACGGCACAACGCGAAAAATACTTACCGAAACTCGTCACCGGCGAACACGTCGGCGCACTCGCCATGTCTGAACCCGGTGCTGGATCCGACGTCGTTTCAATGAAGCTGCGTGCGGATCGAAAAGGCGATTGCTACGTTTTGAACGGCAACAAAATGTGGATCACGAACGGCCCTGACGCAGATACCTTAGTGGTCTACGCGAAGACTAAACCTGACGCAGGCCCGCGTGGGATCACCGCGTTCATTGTCGAAAAAGGCTACGCCGGATTTACCACCGCGCAAAAGCTCGACAAACTTGGCATGCGCGGCTCGAGTACTTGCGAGCTTGTGTTTCAAGACTGCGAAGTCCCAGTAGAGAACATTCTCGGCGAGTTGCATGAAGGGGTGCGCGTGTTGATGTCGGGTCTGGACTACGAACGTATTGTGCTATCCGGGGGACCCACTGGGATCATGCTCGCTTGTCTAGATGTGGTCGCACCCTACATTCGCGAACGCCAGCAATTTGACCGACCAATCGGTGAGTTTCAACTCGTACAAGGTAAAATGGCCGATATGTACACGACCACGAATGCGTGTCGTGCCTACGTGTATGCCGTCGCGGCGGCCGCGGATCGAGGAGAGACGACACGTAAGGACGCGGCTGGCTGCATTCTATATGCGGCAGAGAAAGCAACCCAAGTCGCGCTTGACGCGATCCAGTTGTTGGGCGGCAACGGCTATATCAACGATTATCCGACCGGACGGTTGCTGCGCGATGCGAAACTCTATGAGATCGGCGCGGGCACCTCTGAGATCCGACGGATGCTGATAGGACGAGAAATATTCGCCGAATCGGCTTAATCATCCCGCGCAATCGTTGGTTCAGAAACTAAACTTGCCAAGGTTTGAACGAAAATTTAGATCAAGGCCGCTACCTCGCCCGCCCTAGGGGAACGAGGTAGCACGTCGCTTGCGCGTTTCGATTGAGACGCTTTATTTCACCGGCGGTAGTTCATAACCGTCGTTCACCATAGCAATCTTGTACAAACTCTTGCCCGAGGTAACGTAGAGCACTTTACGTTCTTCGCCGCGCCCGAAGCCCACGTTAGTCGGCAGTTCACTCCCGGTCGAGACGAACGCAACTTCTTCGCCAGCCGGGTTAAATATTCCGATCCCGGGACGATTCTCGGCACGCAAAGCCACGTACATATTCCCAACCGCGTCACTGATTAAACCATCCGGTCCGCTGTACGGTGCGTAATCGACTAATACGCGACGATTACTCATCGTGCCGTCGGGCGCGAGATCGTAGGCTTGTAGGACGTGGTGAGCTTGAAACGGCGGCGCCTCGCCTTTCACGATCCGATTCATATCTAACCAGCCGTTGTCGTTACTCACGACGTAAAACGTTTTTTGATCCGGCGATACCAACACGCCGTTCGTCTTCCCACCATCTGTGATCACGCGATGCACTTTGCCATCCGGATCGAGCCGATAGACCGCGAAGCCTGGTTGCATTACCGGTTCGTGGCCGAGGTAACGCGGGTCTGAAAAATAGATCCGACCGCGCTCGTCTATCGTCACATCGTTCAGGGCGTTATAAGGTTGCCCGTCGAATAGACCGGTCAAAATTATTGACTTGCCGGTTTTCATATCAGTGCGTACCAGCATTCGTCCGCCATAGTCCGCACCAAGCGCCGCGACCATGTTGCCCGCCGCATCGAATTTTATACCGTTCGACATACCGGATGGACTGCGAAAGATTTCCGCCTTGCCGGTCTGCGGGTCATATTTCCAAATGTTACCTGCTTGCAAATAGAGGCCTGATGGATCTTTACAGCGTGAGGTAAAAGTCAGATCCGAGAAATACATGAATCCGTCGTGACCTGCCGCCACACCTTCCGTAAGCACACAGCCGCCGTCGAATACTTTCATGAGCTTGGCGCCTGCAGGTAGCACGCTTGGCTCACCGACTGGCGGCGGAAATCCCGGGTCAGTGCCAGAGTAAAATTCGGTACTGAAAGCTGGCTGCGCGACGGCGAGGACAAAAGCCAACGCGACGCATCGAACGACGGTCATTGAGTGCTGAAACATTTCATATTCCCCTATTGCTGTTGAACCATTGTTTAACGAGGTGATGCGTTGTGTGCGGTGGGCGTCGATGCCATTGCCGACGCGGCAATGTCGTCATTGAACTTCGCAAGATCCGGGATCGCCGCCACCCGGCCTCGCGAGTATGCTTTCTTACCTGTGCGGCGAGATGGCTCACGGATACGATCACGCCCAGTGCACTAATCGACTCGACGACGAGACGCCAAGCGTCGAAATTCAATGAATGTCTCCAATTAGAACACTTGTTGCGGGTAATTGAGCGTAAAGATGTGTGCAGCCTGATTAAGTTGGCGCGCCCGACAGGAGTCGAACCTGTGACCTCTGCCTTCGGAGGGCAGCACTCTATCCAGCTGAGCTACGGGCGCGTGCTGCCCGTAACGATACAAGCAATTCGCCGATAGTGGAATCCAAACAGTTGTTTCGCGATAGCGCCGCGCCCAGCTTTCAGCATGAGACGTTGCCCCGGACAAACCGGCAGCATCACGGTCTAGTGCAGCGCGGCAATTTCGCTATAATGTGCCGCTCAAAGCGTCCGCTGTGATGCACGCTAATAATCTAGATCTTTCAGCACTCGTTCTGGTTAGGAATTGAACATGAGCCAAGTAGATGACGCCGAATTCGTCCGTAATTTTTCGCTCATTCTGGTTTTTTTGGCCGTTGTGGGGATCACAGCGTTCATTCTCGCCAAAATGGTCAACTTGGGATTTCAAGAAACCCAGAATAACGATGTCGTCATTGCCGAGCGGATTGCACCTGTTGGGCGCGTGAACGTTGGTGAACCATTCGTAGCAGCGTCAGCTTCGGGCGGCGAAATGAGCGCTGCACACACCGAGACTGCCGCTGTAGACACAGGCCCAGTCGATCCAGGTAAGGCGGCCTATGGCAAGATCTGTTTTGCTTGCCACGACATGGCGGTCGGCGGCGCTCCTAAATTTGGCGATGCGGCGGCGTGGGCAGGCCGAATGGATAAAGGCTTCGAGATGGTCACGAGTAACGCAATTAACGGTTTCACGGGCCAGTTAGGCATGATGCCCCCGAAAGGCGGCTTACCGTCACTATCCGATGACGAGGTTAAGGCGGCCGTGAAATACATGTTAGCGGCACTCGGCGGCGACAATTCGCAATCTGCGGTCGATCCCACAACGTCCCCTGAGCCAAGCGCGAGTACTGATACGACCCTAGCAACGACAAGTACTGATGCAGTCGCGCCAGTTGCTGTCGCCGATGGTCGTGGCAAGGAAATCTACGCCGGCGCGTGCTTTGTTTGTCACGATACGGGTTCCGCAGGCGCGCCGAAAATTGGCGATGCGGCGGCCTGGAGCGCGCGGATTGTTCAGGGTACGGATGCGCTATACACCCACGCGGTAAAAGGCTTCATGGGCGAAACGGGCCTGATGCCTCCGAAGGGTGGCCGCATGGATTATTCGGACGACGACGTCAAAGCCGCTGTTGATTACATGTTAAGCGAGAGCCAGTAAACGAGATTAACGTCGCGCCGATCCGTCGCCTTGGCCGTATCACTCAGCAGGGCTAACCGATAATTAGGCACCCTGCGATACACGGCGCTCGCTCGGCTTCAGTCGTTGCGCGGCGCCAAGGTAATCCTCATTTTCCAAGTAAACACGTGCTCGTGCTACCGCCTCACGATACCACTCAGGTCGATCGGTTGGGTCTTCGTCGTGCTCAGCAGCATTTAGTTCCTCATCAGAGAAAATCATGACCTCACCAGTCGATTTCCTCAACTACGAGCGAGATTAGTCGGTCTGAAAATCTATCCCTTCCAAGATATCGGCAAGCTTAACTTCCACGGAAATATTTTCGTGAACCTAACGAGACTGTAGAGAAAGTTCGAAGGACCGAAAAACCACCCAATTCCGAAGTCGCAACCGAACGATTCGAGATGTCGAATCAGATCGCGACGTTTCATACCGCGATTTCACGCTCCTCGTAGTCTTCACCGGCAGCATCCAACGCATCCGCTCGATTGAATTCCAGTGCTTCTCGAAGCGTAACTTTCAGTGAATCCATAAGTTTGTCGCGAGTTGCCTCCTGGCAATTGACACCGGGGACTTCTTCAATCCATCCGATCCACCAATCCCCTTCATGCTTTACGACGGCTGTGTAGTGTGCGTTCATTCCCATAGTTCAGATCGAATATTCCGTGACACATAACGCGCCGATGAGCGGCGCTGAAGTGCGCAGCACGGAAGCGTCCGCTCCATTGGCTGGTTGAACGGCACCATCGCGACCCCGGCCTCAACTGTTGCACTTGATTTCGAATTCAAAGTGGCATGCTCGTATAAAGCTCTAATATGGGCGCTTAATGTAAATTCCGCCGCCGTGCTATTTCTGCAAATATATTCACGAAACGGCTGGATTCAAGCTCTGAACGATCGATATCAAATGCCTCGCTAATCCGAATCCATATTTCCGACGAATCAGAAGAACCAGCATCCGTAAAATCGGCGACGTCAGATTCGTCTGTTATTAGATATTCGCCAGGCAATAGTTCGAATATTTTCTCCATAAACTCGGCGGAGATTTCATGGAATTCTTCAATCCGATCCGAGTCCGCGAACGTTATACGTTTCCCTTTGAACCGATCTTTCTTAATGATTTCGTCGTCGTCCATTTATCAATGATTCTTCGCCTTCAGCCGTCTAATAGTTGTATCAATGTCACTGCGACGAAATATCCGCGACGGTTGATTTAGTTTTTAAAATTCGAACCCTATGTCGTTTATTTTTTTCAATCAAGCAGTTACTTACTATTCAGGCGAATTGTAATTCTGGGATTTACGTCGCAGCGACGCTTTTTCCACGGCCTCGCATCGACATGCGTCTTTTTGGAACGGTGTCTCGGTGATGGTTATGTCGGGAACGTTGCCGTCGAGCAGCTATGAGTAACAAGGCAAAATTGATACGCTGAATGCGGATAAATGAATCTCATCACTCGCCTTGGATTTTGGCTAATGAATAGATCAGTTGAGCTACAGACGTTTGTCGACGTCATCCGCCACGCTTTCGAAACTTCCAGTGCAAATAGCGCGGCGCGGCGTTTGGTCTATCGTATTTTTAACGGACTTGAGAATCCGGCAGGGAGGATAAATCCGCCGCCGAGGCAACTTCCGGTTTGCGAGCATCTCGCACCAGCATTAGATCACGCGCGGGAACAAGGCGGGGTTGCCGCGACGCTGGCGAACGCGTTGGATGCGATCTCGCCGCAGCTTGTTTGGGCACGCCGGCCGATCAGCCCCAACGACGATTCGACGTTTCAAGCGAACCATGCGAACACGGTTGTGGTTGGCGACGATGGATTGGAGCTCAGGGACGATGTTTGGATTGGCATCACGCTATTAGCGCCCGATACACGCTATCCGGACCATCGCCATCCTCCAGAAGAAATTTATGCCGTATTGTCTCCTGGTGAATGGAAACAGAACACGGGTCCATGGCATTCGCCTGGGTTTGGTGGCGTCGTGCACAACCCACCAAATATTCTTCACGCGATGCGATCAACAGCGATGCCGTTGCTTGCGATTTGGTGTCTATGGACTGGAGAACCAGAAGAGCGCTAGTGTCGCCATGCGTCCCAATCGATTCGCGTTACGACAAGAAAACTAAGTGAGCTTGCTTGAAAAATTCGTCGTGGCGATTATTTTCGTTCTTCCGTCGCGCGCTCGAAGTATTGCCGATAGGCACCTTCAGATACCTGATCCCAGCTATCTAATAAATCCCGAAACGCTTCATAGTTGTCGCGTACTGCATGAAAACCCTCGTCCTTGCCGGCCTCTGCATCCAGTGCGCGTTTCGCGCTAGCGTGTAATGTGGCTAAGACGTCCTGCGGAAATTGAACGAGCTCTACATGACCGGACTCGCGAAGTTTCACGTACGCCTTGGCATTTTCAACTTCCATGCGCGCATGCAACGCCACCCCAGCGGCTGTCGCTGCTGTGTCGATAATCGTTTGCAGATGCTTAGGTAGAGATTCCCACGCGGTTTTGTTAACAATCAGTTCAAGTTGCGTACTTGGTTCGTGCCAGCCAGGGTAGTAATAATATTTCGCGGCGCGATCCAGGCCAAGGCGTACGTCATGCAACGGGCCCACCCATTCTGCAGCGTCGATAATGCCGCGCTCCAGCGCGGTGTAAACCAAGCCGCCGGAGTACAAAATAGAATTGCCGCCAGCTTCGGCAAGCGTCTTGCCACCGAGTCCCGGGATGCGCATTTTTAAGCCTTGGAGATCGGCGGGTGAATCGATCCGCTTGTTGAACCAACCACCCATTTGCGTGCCAGTATTGCCCATTGGAAACGGCAAAATATCAAACGGGGCATAGAGGTCTCGCCACAACTTGAGTCCGTCACCGGCATACATCCAGGCGCTCATGCCGCTCGCAGTTAATCCGAATGGCACGGCCGACATGAATTGTGCCGCGGGTACTTTACCCGCCCAGTAGTAAGCTGCTCCATGACCCATCTGGACGGTTTTCCCGCTCGATACGGCATCGAAAACTTCGAGAGCCGGTATCAATTCACCGCCCGCAAACACTTGAATTGTGAGTTGTCCGCGGCTCATCGTTGCGACCGCGGCCGCAAATTCCGTTATCACATCATGATTGACGGGCAGGTTCGGCGGCCAAGCGGTGACCATTTTCCATTTAAATTTTTGATCGGCAGACGCCTCGCTGGAAGGGGCCGTTGTTCCACCCCCGCACCCGTTGAGAAGAAACATATAAAGGACAAGCAGGCCGTAGCCTAGTAAGTGGCGAACAACGAATGCGAACATAGCGATCCTTGAAGGTTAGATTTTTTTCTAATTCACGATAACTAACAGGCTTGTAAACCTGCATAGGCAGCGACTAGCCACTTTACGCCATCGTCTTCGAAGTTAACTTGGACGCGGGCGTGTGCGCCGCGGCCTTCCAAATGCAAAACAACGCCTTCGCCGAAGCTTTTGTGCACGACTCGCTGCCCTAACATCAACCCGGTGTCCGCAGACGCTTGCGCGACGCCATCACCAACGGCACTGCCGACGCGCCCGCCTAGACGCACTTCGTTGAACAGCTTCGCCGGGATCTCGCGAATGAATCGTGACGGTTGCGGATAATAATCCGAACCGTGTAGACGACGTGATTCCGCATGGCAGATCGTTAAATGACGCATCGCGCGGGTAATGCCAACGTAGCACAAGCGACGTTCTTCCTCTAATTGCAAAGGGTCTTCGACAGACCGCTTATGGGGAAACAAACCTTCTTCTACCCCCACGAGATAAACTTGCGGGAACTCCAAGCCCTTCGCTGAGTGCAAGGTCATTAGCTGCACGCTGTCTTCATTTGCTCCTGCTTGGCCTTCCCCCGCTTCTAACGCCGCATGACTTAAAAAAGCAGCAATCAGGGGCATGTCTTGCGCGTCGTCGTTCGGGGTATAGTCGCGCGCCGCAGTCACGAGTTCTTCGAGATTTTCGATCCGATCTAAGCCGCGTTCGCCTTTCTCTTTCTTATAGTGATCCACCAAATCACTGTGCTCAATCACGGTTTCGATAACGCGACTCAACTCGAGATCCTCGATCGCAACACTGAGTCTATTAATTATATTCTGAAAATTTTCCAGTGCGTTTAGCGCACGCGATCCGAGCTCGCGGCTGCCGACGATGCGCTGCGAAGCTTCCCACAAGGTAATTTTCTCCAGCCGTGCCGTATTGCGTAAGGCATCGATGCTACGTTGCCCTACGCCTCGCGTAGGAGTATTGACGATCCGTTCGAATGCCGCGTCGTCGCCACGAAACGTCGCTAACCTGAGATAAGCGAGGGCGTCTTTTATTTCCGCACGCTCGTAGAACTTAAAGCCGCCGTGCACTCTGTAAGGGATCCCTTCTTGACGCAAGGCATCTTCTAGAACGCGCGACTGAGCACTTACCCGGTAGAGCACGGCGCATTGATCGTAACGTTCACCTTGGTCGTGCCACTGGCTCATGCGTCCAACGCAAAATCGCGCCTCATCAATATCATTAAACGCCGCATACAGAGTAATGGGTTGACCTGCTTCGTCGTCGGTCCACAACTGCTTACCAAGTCGGGATGGATTGTTCGAAATTAATGAATTCGCTGCCGCTAAGATGTTGCCCGTCGAACGATAGTTTTGTTCCAGCCGAATAATCTCGCTTTTCGGGTACTCGCGTTGAAAACGCTGCATGTTTTCTACTTTTGCTCCGCGCCAGCTATAAATCGACTGGTCATCGTCGCCAACCACGAACATATTCCCATCATCACCGACGAGTTGGCGCAACCACCCGTATTGCAAGGTGTTAGTGTCTTGGAACTCGTCAACTAAGACGTGCCAGAAGCGCTCGCGGTAATGGCGCAACAAGCCAGGGGTGTCGCGCCACAGTTCGTGGGCGCGCAGCAGCAATTCGGCAAAATCAACTAAGCCCGCACGTCGGCACGATTCTTCGTATGCTCCATACACGTCGATCAAAGTGCGGGTGGTTAAGTCACTACCGTCATCGATATGTTTTGGGCGCAAACCTTCGTCTTTGCGTGCGTTGATAAACCATTGCGATTCGCGCGCCGGCCATTCGCTCTCGTCTAGATTCATCGCGCGCAAGGTGCGGCGGATCACTCTTAGCTGATCTTCACTGTCGATAATTTGAAATTGTTCGGGCAGTTCCGCCTCGCGCCAATGCACGCGCAAGAGGCGGTGAGCAATACCGTGAAACGTCCCCACCCACATCCCGCCGACCGGGCGTTGCAACAAGCTTTCAATGCGACCGCGCATTTCCTTTGCGGCCTTGTTGGTGAAAGTAACCGCCAAGATGCCTTTCGGTGTCGCTTGGCCCGTTTCCAGGTACCAAGCGATGCGGTGAACCAACACGCGCGTCTTGCCACTGCCAGCACCAGCAAGAACTAAAGCTTGTGGGGCTGCGACTGTGACTGCTTGACGCTGAGCGTCATTGAGCGAATCTAAGATTTCTCGTTCGTTCATTAATTCGGCAGGTGAGCTGTTCGCGGTTAAATAGGGATCATTATCCACCAGGCTAGTCATATGCCCGGCTACGGTTCAGTTTAACCTGGCTGTCGGCTGCCTTTACAGCACCAGCAGGCCCGTCAATGCGTTACAATCGCATTTATACTATGAATAGTTCCAACGACCCCAAACAACAAGCGCTCGCATCTCTCGAGATCGCGATGGACCACGCACGTAAGCTCGGCGCTAGTGCCGCTGAGGCTTCATTAAGCACTGGCGGTGGATTGTCAGTGACGGTGCGTAACGGCGAACTCGAGTCAATTGAGCATCATCAGGATAAAGCCTTATCGCTCACTGTTTATCACGGCAAACGCAAGGGCACAGCCACGACAACAGATTTCTCGCCGCGCAGTATCGAATCGACCGTGGCAGCTGCACATCGCATTGCGCAATACGCCGAAGCTGATCCGTACGCTGGATTAATCGACCCGAGCTATCTAGCGCAAGACATTATAGATCTCGATCTCGATCATCCGTGGGACGTGACGCCTGAGGAGGCAACTGAGTTAGCCCAACGCTGCGATAGCGCGGCTCGTGACTTCGATCCACGGGTTGATCAAATTGACGACGTGAGTGTCTCCCAACATCGCGGAACCCGCGGTTACGCAAGTACGGATGGATTTGCCGAAGCTTACTCGGGTTCGCGTCATTCGCTCAGCTGTATTGTGGTCGGTAAGCACGAACAAACGATGCAGCGAGGGTACTGGTATACGCTCGCGCGCAATGCCAGTGAGTTAGCCACACCCGAGTCGGTTGGGATCGCAGCAGCCGACCGTACCATGGCCAAACTCGGCGCCCGCAAGGTCGCAACTGAAAAAGTGCCGGTGATTTTTGAAGCACCCGTGGCGAGTGGTCTGGTGGGACACTTGGTGAGCGCGATTTCTGGCGGTAATTTGTACCGCAAAGCGTCGTTCCTCGTCGATTGTGCCGGACAGAAAATTTTTCCTGATCATCTATCCATTATCGAGGCGCCGCATCTCGTTCGCGGTCTCGGCAGCGCACCATTTGATGCGGAAGGGGCGAAAACGTCCGCGCGTGATCTCGTCGATAACGGTGTGCTGACGGGTTATGTGCTTGGCAGTTATTCGGCGCGTCGCTTAAATGTACCGCCCACCGGGAATGCCGGTGGGGTGCACAATCTTAGTGTGTCGCACCAGGATTTGAGTTTCGAGCAACTTGTTGCGCAAATGGGTCGCGGACTCATCGTAACTAGCCTGATGGGCTTTGGTATCAACATGGTCACTGGTGATTATTCCCGCGGCGCGAGTGGCTTTTGGGTAGAAGATGGTGCGATTGCGTATCCAGTGGAAGAAATCACGATCGCTGGCAACCTGTCCGAAATGTTTAAGAATATCATCGCTTGCGCCGCCGACGTCGATCGGCGGGGCAACATTCACACGGGCTCTATGCTGATTGAGTCGTTAACAGTCGCAGGTTCGTAACACTCGCTTCACCCATTTTATTGAACGCATCGAGCGCCGCAATTTTGTAAGTTTCGGCCAAGGTTGGATAATTAAAGACCGCGTTCACAAAGTAGTCGAGCTTGCCCTGGTGCGCCAATACGGCTTGCCCAATATGCACGAGCTCAGTCGCCCCTTCGCCCACGATATGCACACCAAGCAATTCACGCGTGTCCAAGTGAAAGAGTAACTTCACCAAACCTTCGCGCAAACCAAGAATTTGACCGCGCGAGGTTTCGCGAAATCGCGCGATGCCGCTTTCATACGGAATGCCGCCGGCGCGCAACTCTTCTTCGGTTTTGCCAACCACACTCATTTCGGGTACAGCGTAGATGCCAAACGGAAACAGATCTTCGCGGATATTAAGTAATGTTCCACCGAATGCGTGGCAGGCGGCGTGACGCCCTTGTTCCATCGACGTGGACGCTAGCCCCGGAAATCCGATCACATCACCAGCCGCGTAAATATGACCCACCGCTGTTCGGTAGTGTTCATCGACGGCGATCCGGCCGCGTTCATCCGGCGATAAGCCGGCGTTTTCAAGACGCAAGCCTTCCGTGTTAGATAGTCGTCCCGCAGCAAATAGCACCATGTCAGCCTTGATGCGCTTGCCGCTGGCGAGATGCACGACCAAAGCATTCTTTGGCAGCTGCTCAACGGATGAAACGGTTTCGCCGAGGCGCAGTTTCACGCCGCGATCGCGCAAATGATGGATGAATTCATCGACGATTTCGCGATCAAGAAAATCTAAAATTTCCGTACGCCCGTCAACCACGGTCACTGCTATGTCGAGTGCATTTAGCATCGAGGCGTATTCCATGCCGATCACGCCGGCACCAACCACCACTAAGTTGCGAGGTAAGGTCTCCATCTGCAAGAGATGGTCGCTATCGACCACGTTCGGGGAGTCGAACGAAATATTACTCGGTCGCGCCGGTCTCGAACCGGTCGCAATCAATACCGTTTTGGCTTCGACGACTTCGGGTTCTTCGCCCGGCCTTTCAATGCGAATGTGGTGCGGATCATCGAACGAAGCGCTACCAATTTTAGTCGCGACGTAATTGCGGTGCATCTTATGCTGCAGGATTTCAACTTCTTGGCGCACGGTAATGTCCAAGCGCTGAATTAAGTCTTCGGCACTAATGCGCTCTTTCACGCGATAGCTACGACCGTAAAATCCGCGTTGGCGCCAACCGCTGAGATACAACACGGCTTCGCGTAGCGTCTTACTCGGGATAGTGCCCGAATGTAGGCACGCGCCGCCGACCCGCGAATATCGCTCAATTAGTAAAACTGAATGGCCGAGTTTGGCTGATTGAATCGCAGCACGTTGTCCGGCTGGGCCACTACCGATAACTACATAATCGTATTTATCCACAATTGTTCCTTACTGAAGTTAATCTTGTTCGACTGTTGTGCCGTTATACGAACTGCAACATAGAAATAGTGGTCCATGTTGTTTAAGCTTTTTCGAGCGTTGCCGCCTACCATGCCCATGCACCGGATTTGAACCCGGGAGCAGTGTCGCCGCGATGCTTCAGAATCCGGGATCCCGAAGAAATGCCACAGTGTTCCAGTAGTCGACCGAAATGAATAAAACTTTAAGATACGCGCCGCTAGCAGAAATCGATCAAACCGCCGAGGTCGCAGCGAAGATATTGTTGGATCGGGCTCTTGATCGGGCATCAGAGATCATTCTCGGCAAACGCCAGGAGTTGCGCTTGGCTTTCGTCTGCGTCCTTGCTGGCGGACACTTGCTCATCGAAGATTTACCCGGAGTCGGCAAAACAACGCTCGCCCACCTATTAGGAAAATTGTTGGGCTTGAGCTTTCAAAGAATTCAATTTACCAGCGATTTGTTGCCTGCGGACGTCATAGGAGTGTCTATTTTTGACCGCGAAACGTCCGTTTTTAGCTTTCACCACGGCCCGATATTCACTCAACTGCTACTCGCCGACGAGGTAAATCGCGCGACGCTGCGAGCACAAAGCGCGCTGCTCGAAGCGATGGAGGAACGCCAAGTCACGGTCGATGGGGAAACCCATGTACTACCTGATCCGTTCTTTGTGATTGCGACGCAGAATCCGTCAGATCAAGTTGGCACGTTTCCATTGCCGGAGTCGCAGCTCGATCGCTTCCTCATGAGAATTTCGATTGGTTATCCATCACGCGAAGCCGAGCTCGAGCTACTGGGCGGCGAACCACGGCGACTCATGCTCGGTCGAATCGAGGCATTGTTGGACTTAACGGAACTACGCAGACTTCAATAACAAGCCGCCAACGTGCATGTGGCCGAACCGCTGCTGAACTATATTCAAGATTTACTTGCGTTTAGCCGCTCGGCACCCCTGTTTACCCAGGGCTTGTCGCCGCGTGCCGGACTTGCCATTGTCCAGGCTGCGAAGGCTTGGGCGCTAATGGACGGTCGCAACCATGTGCTGCCTGAAGATGTACAAAGTATTCTGCCTTCCGTGGTCGCTCATCGTTTAGGTGGGGGGTTAGATGGACGAGACTCAGAGCTAGCTCAACAACTGATCAAGGCCGTGCCAATTCCGTGAGCACACCTGCGGCGGCGCCCACGGCGCAAATCCTCATCACGCTCAATCGCAAGCGGGTTTATATTTTCCCGAGTAAGCATGGAATCATGCTTGCAGTGATGGTCTTCGTTATTCTACTCGGCTCCGTAAATTACGATAACGCGCTCGGTTACCTTTTATCGTTCTTGCTGTTTGGACTTTTTTTAATCGGGGTTTTGCACACGTATCGCAACTTAACCGGTTTGTCTTATGTTGCTGGTGATGCAAAACCCGTATTTGCGGGCAGTGACGCAACCTTTAAAGTAACCATTGAAAATACCGCTGACTGGCAACGTTACAACATACATCTAGCCCATCGGCCAGGCTTGTCAAATCGCTGGCGCCGCCGCAGGTCGATCGTTCGCGCGGAAATCGCGACGATCAAACCGCGTTCAATTGCGACCATGAATCTCACGCTGGCCGCCACGACGCGCGTCTCGCTGCACCTTACTAGGGTGCGCATTTCTTCGGTGTTTCCACTTAGCATTCTGCGTGCCTGGGGATATTTCGAGACACCGCTACAGTGTTTGGTTTATCCGCAAGCGATCGGTCAACTCGCGATGCCGCTTGATGTGCACGCGATCGGAGAATCGAACGTCGGCGTAAGCCAAGGGAACGACGATTTCGCGGGCTTTCGTCCTTATCAAGCAGGTGACCCAATCCGAACGATAGCGTGGAAAAATCTTGCCAAACAGGATCCCGTTTTAGTGAAACGATTTACCGGTGGCGGCTCGAGCGCGGTGCGTTTGCGTTGGGCGGATACTGCAGTGTTAGGCGATACAGAATTGCGTCTGTGTCAGTTGTCGCATTGGATCGTTGAGGCTGAGCGCTTAGGGCTAGATTACGCACTCGAGCTGCCTGAGTTAACGATTGACCCTAACTCAGGCAGCGCACACTGCCATGCGTGCCTGAGTGCATTAGCACTGTATTAATGAGAGCCGCGAACCAAAGTCACGTCCAACGTCAACATGTCTTTTGGGCGTTACTATGCTTGGTACTTGCCTTAATGCCACACGCGAGTCGCTTTTCGCCGTGGTTACTCGTTTGTTTTTGTACGCTTGCCGCCTGGCGCGTGCTCGGGGAGGTCCACCTATTACCCCTGCCGACGCGAGCGCACGTGTGGTTGTGGATCTTGAAACAACTGTTGGCGCTTGCGGCGTTTACCGCGATTTATATTAGCTACCAAGGACAAATCGGGCGGGACGCTGGAGTCGCGCTGCTCACTGCTTTACTTGGGCTTAAGATGCTCGAATTAAATCGCGAACGCGATTACTACATCACGATGTTTCTCGCATATTTCCTCGTGGTAACGAATTTCTTCTATTCACAAACGCTCGCAACTGCGGCATTTATGCTGCTTATTGTGGTGATCGTGACGGGCAGATTGATCAGTTTCAATGCGCCGGGCAGCAGCTTAGGGCCGCTACGTAGCGTCCGCCTGGACAGTAGTTACGTTGCGCAAGCTATCCCGTTGATGATTGTTGGATTCTTTTTGTTTCCGCGCATACCGGGACCGTTATGGGGCGTCGAACAAGCGTCAAGCGCGGCGGTCACCGGGCTCTCGAGTGAGATGTCGATCGGACACATCACAGAACTTGGCGTCTCGGATGAAATCGCCTTTCGCGTCGCATTCGATGGTGCGGTACCACGCGCTCAAGACCTTTATTGGCGAGGACCGATCATGTGGCACACGGATGGACGCAATTGGAGCGCAGGCGATGTCGGCGATGGACCCGCGGTTACGTTCTTCGGCGAAGGGCCGGTGTATCGATACTCGGTGACTATTGAACCGCATTACGAACGTTGGTTATTCGGTCTCGACGCGGTCACTCAATTCGATGGCGATGCGCGCCACACGAGTGACGGACGCCTGCTCAGCAAAAATCGGATCAGGCAGCGGCAGCGTTATACGCTCGAGTCACAAACTGATTTTAAGTTCCCTACGATCACTGACTCCGAACGCCAGGCGGCGCTAGAACTGCCGACGAACTTTCATCCATTAACCCATCGCTTAGCTGACAGTTGGCGCGCGACTTCTACGACCGATGCTGAAATCGTCAACAAGGCGCTTGCGCACTTCAATCGCGAACCATTTAACTACACGCTGACCCCACAGGTGTTGCGTGGTGATCCGATCGACGCATTCTTATTCGACACGCGGGAAGGTTTTTGCGAACACTATGCGGCAGCATTCGTTACTTTAATGCGGGCCGCGCAGATCCCTGCGAGAGTGGTAACTGGCTACCAAGGTGGCGAATTTAATAGCCTTTCGGATTACATGGTTATCCGCCAACGCGACGCCCATGCATGGGCAGAAGTGTACTTGGATCCGCTTGGTTGGATCAGAGTCGATCCGACCGGCGCGGTCGCGCCAGAACGCGTTTCGTTAGGCATTAGCCGTGCCTTGCCGCAGCGCTCGCGGTTGCCGATCTTAGGGACCGATTTCGGATCGGTGCACCTGCTGCGCGGTGTCGGCGATCTATGGGACGCAATGAACTATAACTGGAGTCAGTGGGTCCTAGGCTATACGCCGAAGCGCCAACAACAATTACTGGAAGATTTGGGATTCGAAAACTGGCACTACGCGAACCTCGTCTTTTTACTCACGACTGGACTCGCGGCGTTAATGGCCTTGATCGCAGTGTTAGTTCTGAGGTCGCGACCGCCTCGTATCGACCCGGCCTTCGTCGCCTATGCACTATTTTGTCGTAAGCTGGCGCGGGTCGGGTTCATTCGCGAGCCGAGTGAAGGTGCCGTTGATTTCGCGAACCGGGTGAGTCGGATACGAGCCGATCTGGCGGAAGAGATCGAATCGATAACTAAGCTGTATACGATGCAGCGATACGCCGAAGTCGAAACGTCGGCGAGTCAATTGATTTATCGCGTGAGGCGCTTCAAACCACGAAAATTGTAAGGCGCGGAAATTCAACCGAGCCAGCCACTTAAGGAGAACAGATACTATGCGTACAAGCCAACCGATCGTTTTTCTCTGCCTGATATTGTGCAGCGCCGCGAACTATGCCGCGGATTCTGGTGCTTATATAGTTTCCCCATTGAACGGCGCCGTACTTAGCAATCCGGTCACTGTGGTATTCGGATTACGCAACGGATTCGGCGTCGCGCCGGCTGGGGTGAACGTTGAAAATACGGGTCATCATCACTTGCTCATAGATACGCCCTTACCGGATTTAACTCAGCCGATTCCTAAAGACGATCAGCACCGACATTTCGGCGGCGGACAAACAGAGGTCACTTTAGAGCTCAGCCCAGGTGAACATACGCTGCAACTTTTGTTAGGAAATTTCGCGCACATTGCGCATCAGCCTGCGGTGATGTCTGAGCCGATCACGGTGACCGTTAAGTAAGATCTTCGGTTTTTATCAGCCGTTCACTGTTTGCATCCGGCGCAACTTGCAAGGCGGCCAGCCGCGCATAGGCGCCGTTACTTTTAAGTAGTTCTGCGTGCGTTCCAGTTTCGACGATGCGACCTTTATCGATCACGACGATCCTATCTACAGCCTCAACTGTCGATAAACGGTGCGCAATAATTAGACTCGTGCGACCTTCGCGGATGCGCGTCAGGGCTGATTGGATTTCGCGCTCCGACTGCGTATCTAACGCCGAGGTCGCTTCATCGAAAATTAGAATCGGGGCGTTTTTCAATAACGCCCGCGCAATTGCGATCCGTTGACGCTGCCCGCCCGATAGTCGGGTCCCATTAGTACCAATCGTCGTATCGAGGCCTTGCGGTAAGTTATCGGCAAACTCCAACACGTTAGCTGCTTGGGCGGCAGCGCGTACCTCATCAGGTGATGAATCGCGCAACCCACCGTAGGCAATGTTGTTGTAGATAGAGTCGTCAAACAAAATCACGTCTTGGCCGACGTAGGCGATCGCCTTACGCAGGCTTGTCAGATCGATCTCATCGATTGGGTGTCCGTCAATTCTCACCACGCCGCCATCCGTATGGTAGAAGCGTGCCACTAAATCGAGCAAAGTCGATTTGCCGCCGCCAGACGGGCCGACGAAGGCAACTGACTCACCGGAATCAATTTTTAAAGTTATGTCGTTGAGTACCGGATTATCGGCGAAACACAAACTGACGTTGTCAAATTCGATTGCGCCGCGAGCCCCCTCGAGGCAGATTTTCCCGTCCGAACGTTCGTGCGCTTGATCAATTAATGCGAATACGCTTTCGGCCGCCGCCAAGCCCCGTTGTAAGAATTCATTGACCCCAGTGACTCGCTTAGTGGGAGGTAGGAGCAGCGCGGTAGCAGTGACGAAGGCAACAAAATCGCCTTGCGACATCGCGCCACTGGCCGCTTCGCGTAGCGCAAAAACGATCATCGTTGCGATCCCGCACGCAATCAATAACTGGATAATCGGCACCGTGGCGGCCGAGGTCTGCACCACTTTCATTTGAAAACTTCGCGCATTGTTAATCGCTCGCGCAAAACGTTTTGTTTCGAAAGCTTGCCCGGCAAATATTTTAATTTCGCGCTGACCGCGTATGCCTTCTTCAGCGATTTGGTTCAGTTCACCGACCGATTGTTGCAGTTGGCGGCTTTTTTCGCGCATGCGTTTGGAGACCCGATGGACAACGAAAGCGATCGGCGGCGCCAGCAGGAGAAGACAAGCTGCAAGGCGCCAGTTTAAGTAAAAAAGGTAGCCAAGCAGGGCGACGATAACCGCGCTGTCTTTGACCAACACGGTGAGCACGCGGGTGGTCGCTTGCGAAACCTGAGTGACATCAAAAGTGAATTTTGATACAAGTTCACCAGAGCCACGATGGTCGAAGAAAGCTGATGGTAGATCGATTAAATTGCCAAACATCGCGGCGCGCAGATCCATCACGGTGCGATGCGCAATCCACGCCAACGCGACCGTATCGATGTAACTCAGGACGCCACGCAAGGTGAATAGTCCTATTAGCAACAATGGCAATGTTAACGATAGTCCATCGACGGTCGCGCGGGCGAATTCTTCGTCGATAAGGTGCTTAAGCAGGGCCGGTAACATCCATTCCGTGGAAGCCAGTGCCAGCATACCGCCGATGGCTAATGCGAATACTCGCCAATACGGGCGCACGTGCCCTAATAACCGAACGTATATGTCGGTACTACGTCGATCTGTGATTCGCATGGCGCGTAATATGCCTGCACCTTATTGAATTTGCACTCAACAAGCCGGCATCCGTCACCGGGTTCGGATAGTCAATTACATTAAATTGTGGCGGTTCGTCAGCGCGGTATCGGAGATAAGTCCAATCGGGCTACAGGTATCCAACTCGCTGCAAGTTCGTCAACACGAGCATTCGAATTTATCGCGCAGGCCTAGCTCGTTTGTTAGAATTGTTAATCAGTCTGCGGGTAGGATTGGTTTTAATCTACGAATATTAAGTAAGCTGGGGCTATAATGGCGACCCGTCTGATAGTCTAAGGTCAATCGATATGCGCACGATTTTAGTATTGAACGCCAAAGGCGGGAGCGGCAAAACGACCGTCGCGACGAATTTGGCCGGCTTCTATGCCTCTGAGGGCGCGAAGGTTGCGCTAGTCGACCACGATCCGCAAGGAAGCAGTCTTGATTGGTTGAGCGTCCGGCCAAAGGATCGCCCGAAAATAGCGGCCGTTGATGGTGCCTCGGATAAGCGCATCCGGGTACCACGTAGTACGGATGTCGTGATCATGGATGCTCCGTCGCGAACTCATGATGAGCAACTCGCAGCGTTAGTGCGACGCGCGCAAACCATCGTTTTACCCGTTGTACCCTCACCGATAGATATTCGCGCCGCACAACGATTTTTGCGGGAACTGCGGGAGTTACGCAACCTCGTCGATACCGACGTGAAACTTACTACAGTGGCTAATCGAGTCCGTGAGGGTTCGCAAATTGCGAACGAACTTGAAGACTACTTGTTTGAACTAAAACTTCCGTCGGGACGAAAATTCCCGTTCATTACCATGCTCCGCCAGAGCACGAATTACATTCGCTCAGCCGAAAAAGGGCTCTCCATCTTTGAATTCGCGCCGGTCCAGACGGCTGGCGATAGGGAGTATTGGTCGCCGCTCACGCGCTGGCTACAAAGTCCACGGAGTCTGCCCGAGCGACGGCCGACGGTTAGCTAGTAAATTTAGGCTGGGAGCACTGCTAACGACCTGACTGGATGGGTCGCGAGCGCTAAACCGTCGCGGCGGGCGAGCGCCGCATCGTCAACTTCGCCCGCTTGTTCGTGAACTTCGGCAAGTAAAGCGTAGGCGATAGGAGACGGCGCCACGGTGATTAATTGCTCGACGTATCCACGCGCCTTCTTCCAGGCATTAGCGCAGACACTTAGTTTCGCTAAAGCGAGGAGCAGATCGACATCTTCGGCACGCGATACCAACCAGCTTTCGGCGCGTTCCAATTGCAGGGCTGCATTATGGATACGCACTTCTCCATATTGACGCACGGTATCGGGATGCCATTGTCGCGTAAGGCTTTTACGCAGTAATTTTTCTGCTTCTTCGTGATGCCCGAAGGCGACCAACTGCTGGCAATACAGCGCGAGGCATGGCGCTTGCCCGCGCGCGGCTTTCGGTAGAGCGTTCCAAATTTCATCGAGTTCATCAAATGATGCGAAGTTTCGAGCGAGCAGTTGTGTCGCCGTTTCACGTTCCAAGGTGGCTAGACGTTCTGTGTCAAAAACCCGATGCCGACGCAAGACCGGGAGCAGATGAAGGAGCGCCCTGGTGTCACCGACTTCCTGATAGGCCTGCTGCTGCAGTCCCAGTATTTGCTTGTTGTCGGGGTGACGGTCTGCCAAGTATTCCAAGGTAGCCCGCGATTGTTCGACTTGGTTATTGGCTAACTGCATTTGCGCCCGTTTGATCCCGATCGCGACTTCTGCCGACGGCATCGCCGCGCGTGCGAGGCTCAAGTAATTATCGCGGCGATCAACCGCGTTTTGTGCCTGGGCGGCTTCCGCAGCCCCGAGATAGTGGATCGCAGGTGCTAGTTCGTCATCAGCGCCGCGACTTAATAGTTGCTCGGCGCGCGGAAAATTCCCTTCGGCCAGGGCCACAAGGCCGTTGGCTAATGCGCGTTTCGAGCGCTTTGCGCGATACTCGCCGGTCCACCCGATCCAACGCGTTTTTATCGTAATAAGTCGATATAAGATGCGCCATGTTAAATAGAGCGCGGTCCAGCCAACAACGAGCAGCACGAGGAAAAACACGAAACTGGTCCGAAAAACCTTCCCGCCGTAGCCAATCACCACGAACCCGGCATCATCTGAGATCAAATGGCCGAGCACCATGGCTAAAGCCAGCGACAGCATTGTAATAACTAATAACTTCACCGCACTGATCCCGAATTCGCCGCGCGCGTGAGGCGATATTTTCTGATCACATCAAGACTTGTCGTGATGCTCGGCATGGCCGGCGCTAAATCTGTTTCTTTAGCTTCGTTCAGTTTTTTGATGAGATTGTCGACCTTGGCATCGCTCGAGTTATAGTAATTTTCCAGCAAGCGATTAATTAAAACGACTGACGCGCCGAGATTGTTACTGTCGAGTCGCAGTACGGAAAGACGCGCGGATGCAAGTTCGATTTTAAGATTTTGGCGCAGGAAATAGCGTAGCTCTGGATCGAAGAGCACGCTATCAGGTAAATCCGCATCCTTCACTTGGACTAGGTCAACTAAATCGGACCAAATCGCGTAGCCCAAACGACGCCAGTCTTCGACTTTGTATTCGCCAGTTCTTACTGACGAAAAAGCGGTGACTTCCTCAGCGATGGGTTTTGTGGGGAGCTCGTCCACCATACCGATTGCGGTCGCCAAAAAAATGGCTAATTCCTCAATGGGCGGCTGGTTCACACCTTCAAGCGCCGTGACGTCTTTGCTGATCTGTTCGCGGATGGGGATTAAATCGGGGTGTTCGGCCGAGCCGAGACGCTGGTCGGCGGCGCGCAATGCCGCTATGGCGGTTTCAACATCCCTCTCAAGCGCAAGTCGTTGGGTCGCGGCGAGGACAAGGTATTCAGTTTCTGCAAGTACCCAGTCGACCGAGGTTTGGGTTTCCTTTTCGTACAAGGCACTAACCGATCGCTGCAACTCATTCTGCGCGGCCACGGCCGTGTCGATCTTAGAACCCAATGATCCGGCTTGCGCCTGAGCGGATTCTGCACTCTCGGCCGCGGCGGCGATTGAATGTTTGATATCGGCGCCGGATTCGGCTTGGCTGCTGCTGAGCGCGGCTAGCTGCTCGCGCAAGATGCCTAGATCGGCTTCATAGACATTTTGCCGCCAGTAAAATGCTGCGCCGCCGAGAGCAAGGATCAATAAGAATAAAATCAGTCCTGCGACGAGTGTCAGGCGGCTGCGTACTAGACGGGACGGCAGGCTCGCTGGTGGCTCGCGATTCGTTCGGTCCGTGTCGATATCGTCAAGCTCAATTTCATCGATATCAATATCGCTGTCCTGGTCGTCAATTACGTCGTTTGCTTGCGGCTCGACATCCAAGCGCTCTTGTGAGGCACCAGCGTTCGGCGGTTCACCAGCTTTTGGGTTCTCATCATTATTCATAATTCGTCCATGGCCCGGTGTATGAGGGTATCGATAATCGTGTCGTCGTCAGGATTATCGACGATTACGGGCGGGTTCGTAAAACCGAGTGCCGCGACCCTATTCGCAACTCTCGCTCCAACGACAATGAGGGGCATATTAAACAGTTCGATGAGTGCCTCGGCGCGGATTTTTTCGGCCAAATTATTCAAAATGTCGAGACTCGTCACGACCGCAACCCCAGGTGTGCGCACCCGGGCGGCGAGTAAGGTTCGGGCGAGGGACAATTGCGTAGCAGCACGCGCGTACACTTCGCAGTAATCAACTGCTGCGCCGCGCGAGGTGAGTGTCTCTGAGAGCAGCTCGCGACCACCGGACCCTCTGAAAATCAGTATCTTAGCGCCGGCAACCTGAGAATCCTGCAAAGCGTCTAGACGGAGCAGGCCAGCTGAGGAGAATTCATCGACGGGCATTGACACCGTTCCAAAACCGCTGTCCTGAAGCGCTTTCGCAGTGCCCGGACCGACCGCAAAGAGCTGCTGCGTCGTGAACCGCCGGTGATGGTTTGCAAGTTCTGCTAAGCCATAACTCACCGCATTTCGGCTGATAAAAATGACTTTCGCATAGCTTTCAATTGCGTCAATTCTGGCCTTAACCGACGGCCCGGACGCTGGCTGGATCTCGAGCATCGGTGCGCTGATCGCGACACCACCTGCGACTTCGATGCGCTCGCAAATGCTGCCGGCATGAGCGTCAGGTCGCGTAATGAGCACGCTTAAACCTTGCAAGGAATGGGGCATCTTGTGACGTTCTCCAGTGCTCGCCCGCGGCTCTTTGGGGCACCAAAAATCAAGATCGAGACGAATATCGCAACGTTTTCCGACCCCGATTAAGCGCCGCGCAATTCACCCAAGATCTCGCGCGCCCCAGCCGCAACCAGAGACGCGCCGAGCGCGCGACCCAGATCGCTGCCCGTATCCATTGGACCGGTGATCTCCTCGCGCGCAATGCGGCGACCATCGACGCTCGCGACAAGCCCGACCAACGTCATAACACCCTCGTGCAAAGTTGCATGAGCGGCCAGAGGAATATCGCAGCCGCCATCGAGAAAGGCACTCATGGCACGTTCTGCAGCAACTCGAATTCCGCTGTCCGGATGGTGCAAAACTTGAATCAGCGCCTGTGTATCTACATCGTCCGCGCGACATTCAATACCGATAGCGCCTTGACCGACCGCCGGAACGAGTTCGGTTACAGTGAATCGTTGCGCTATTTTGGCGCTTAATCCAAGCCGAATTAATCCCGCCGAGGCGAGCACGATCGCATCAAATTCACTACGTTCGAGTTTGTCGACTCGCGTCGTGACGTTGCCGCGCAGATCGCGGATATCGAGGTCATCACGCTGCGCCAACAACTGGCTTCTACGACGCAAGCTTGAGGTCCCAACCGTCGCCCCCTTAGGCAATTGTTCGAATCCGTTCCCGGTTCTCGTGACTAAGGCATCGCGCGGATCTTCGCGTTCTAGGATCACTGGAATGGCTAAGCCGCTCGGCGTCGCGACGGGGACATCTTTCATGGAATGAACCGCAATGTCGGCGTGGTCGTCGAACAAAGCTTGTTCCAGTTCTTTAATGAAAAGCCCTTTCCCGCCAATCTTGGCGAGCGGCCGGTCAAGTATTTTGTCACCCGTTGTCGTGATCGGAATCAGCTTGACGACAAGACCAGCATGAGCATGGCGCAATTGTGCGCTGACATGCTCTGCTTGCCACATCGCCAGAGCACTGCTGCGCGTAGCGATACGGATAATTTTCGTGTCTCGGAGCATGCTTTTCTTGGAGTAAATTGCGCATCGAAATTCGTTGCTTATGCTAAGGTGTCGCCCTGGCTAGGGCAACAAGAGATCAGCAAACATGAGTATCACCGTTGGCGTCGTAATGGACCCGATCAGCGATATCAATCCGAAGAAAGATACGACCTTGGCGATCCTCTTAGGCGTGCAGCGTCGCGGTTGGGATATACACTACATGGAAGTCAACGATCTCGGCCTACGCGACGGTGTACCTTTCGCATACACGCGAGCTTTGACCGTAAAAGATTCGCTTGACCAATGGTATGAGTTCACCAGCGGCAGACAACAAATTGCGTTGGCCGATCTCGACATCGTCTTGATGCGTAAAGACCCGCCGTTCGATACGGAATATATCTTTGCGACCTATCTCCTAGAGCAAGCTCAGGCGCGCGGATGTTTGGTCGTCAATGATCCGCGCTCGCTACGTGATGCAAACGAAAAACTTTTCACCGCGTGGTTCGCGGATGTTTGCCCGAGCACCTTGGTGACACGCGAGGCTGCAGAGATCAAACGATTTCTGGACGAATTTGGCGACATTATCGTCAAACCGCTAGATGGCATGGGCGGCGCTTCGATCTTTCGCGTCACCGCCGGTGACTCCAACGCTAGCGTGATATACGAAACACTCACTCATCACGGCCAAACGTTCTGTATGGTCCAGAACTATATTCCCGAGATCGTCGATGGCGATAAACGCATACTCATGATCGACGGTGAACCGGTACCTTACGCATTAGCGCGCGTGCCGTCAGTCGGCGAATTGCGCGGCAATCTAGCCGCCGGCGGGACTGGCCGTGGCCAGCCGCTTAGCGAACGCGATCGCGAAATTTGTGCGACCGTCGGACCGGAACTAAAACGTCGAGGACTCATCTTCGTTGGCTTAGACGTGATCGGTAATTACTTGACTGAGATTAATGTCACCAGCCCGACATGCATTCGTGAGTTGGAATCGCAATTCGATATTGCGATTGCTGATCAATTGGTGGAATGCATTGCTGGACACCTCAAACGTTGAACGCTTGACCTTGTCACGCGGCATTTACCGATATAATGGCCGGCCCAAAACGCTGCCGATTACGACATCAGCCGCGCTTTGCGATTTTATCCGTGGGTTTTTTTGTTACCCACATCGACTCGATTAATGGCGTTCCGAAACGATTTGCTTAGCACAATAGAAACACATCTGGCCAGATCGGCATGAGCGCGATCGCGACACAACCCGGAGTCACTACCGGGGACCGCCTCGGGCTGACCATTTGTATTGCAATTATTATCCATACCATGGTCGTCATGGGCGTTAGCTTTTCACCAGAGCCAATTCCCGAATCTCGCTTTGAATCGCTTGAGGTGATCCTCGTCACCAAACGATCCGAAAAGCCACCCGAAGATGCGGAGCTGCTCGCTCAATCTAATTTACAAGGCGGTGGCAACAGCGAACAAACGGAGCGTCCAAGTGCGCCGGTTGAAGCACCCATTCCGGCACCGACCCCAGAAATCGCGGCGACATCGGCACCCCCTGTCGAACAACGATTGGAACAGGCCGCCGATCCTATCGCTACTGAGGAACGCGTCCCGGCTGAAGCGCAAAGCGCCGAAGCGCAAGCGCCATCCCCGGCGCCAGAACGCCTGGTGGCTGAGGTGCCACAAGCAGATCTCCAGAAACCGGAACCGCAATCCCAGCCTCAACCTGACGCAACGGTCGCACCCGTCAGTCCACCGAAAGAACAGCCGCGACCTAAAGTTGCGACCCAGCCGCTGCCCACCGCGGCTCAGCTCATCACCCGATCGTTTGCGATGGCCAGTCTCGACGCCGAGTTGCAGCAAAAACTTGAACTCCGCGCGCGACGCCCACGGCGTAAGTTTATCTCTGCCAGTACGAAGGAATATCGGTTTGCCCCCTACATGGAAGCATGGCGCGCGAAAGTCGAAAGAGTCGGCAACATTAATTACCCCGATGAGGCGCGGCGCAATGATTTATCGGGATCGTTATTACTCGACGTCGCGATTAACCCGGACGGTTCGGTGCGCGAAATTACCGTGCGACGTTCGTCAGGCAAAAAAGTGTTAGACGACGCGGCCGTGAGAATTGTCGAATTGGCTGCACCGTTTGCGCGTTTCCCCGACGATTTCTTAAAGGAAATTGATATTTTGCACTTAACCCGAACGTGGAATTTTTTAAATAGCGACCGATTCGCGAGTCCCTAAATTGTAGCGCGCACATTGCGTCACACAAGGCCCGCGGCGGCGCAAAGCGAGGTGTCAATCATCAGCCTTGCATGAACGGGTGGCCGATGGTTGACGTTTTCGACTTGTAAGATTTGCGCGGTGCATGAATACTAATCATCCTTGAAACGCTGGTTCACTAGCTGTCACTTGTGGCCGATATCACAACGTACAATGTTATGGACTCATTCGATTTAACCAACCATTTTCTGATCGCGATGCCGTCACTCAACGACCCGAATTTTTCCAAGACGGTCACCTATATGTGTGCGCATAACAACGAAGGTGCGATGGGTATCGTGATAAACCGCCCGACGGAGATGGAACTCGCGGAAGTGTTCGAGCAAATGAGCATCGAATTCGGATTGTCCGACGCCGACCAGCAGCCCGTGTACCTCGGCGGACCTGTACACCGCGATCGCGGGTTCATCATTCATCATCCAGCAACGAGTTGGGAATCTTCCATACACGTGACGAGTGAATTGGCCGTGTCGACGTCACGCGACATATTGGAAGCGATCGGTGCTGGGACGGGGCCGCGAGAATCACTCGTCGCCTTAGGTTACGCTGGCTGGGGCGCAGGTCAGCTCGAACAAGAGATGCGTCAGAATTCATGGTTAAGTGGGCCAGCGAGTTTAGACATTATCTTTAGGACTCCGGCCGAGCTTCGCTGGCAGCGCGCCGCTGAACAGATGGGCGTGAATTTAAGCGCGATGTCTAGCGACGTCGGACACGCTTAGGCAATGTCCATGAACGATTATGCGCAAACGGTCATGGCGTTTGATTACGGTACGCGGCGTATTGGCGTAGCGGTGGGTCAGACCGTTTCGCGCACCGCCACGGCTTTGAAAATTGTGCACGCAAAAAATGGTAATCCGCGCTGGGACGATATTACGAAACTGATCGATGAGTGGGCGCCTGACATGTTTGTCGTGGGCAAACCCTCCTATGATGACGGCCGTCGGCACCCGCTAGATGATGCCATTGAACGATTCTCGCGACGCTTAACGGGCCGCTACTCACGATCCGTTGCCTTCGTGGATGAGCATTTGTCGTCTTACGAAGCATCACAAACTGCCATTTCGCGGCCACACGCGCTCGACGCTGATGCCGCACGAGTCATCCTCCGCACGTGGTTCGAACAAATGCCGAGTACCGATCAGGTTGTCAATTAATGGATATCGACGTTAATGAATTGCTCGACGAAATGAGTCGAAATTTAGCGCAGAACCTGAGCGACGCGCAGTGCGAAAACCCACTCTTTGTCGGGGTGCGAACGGGTGGCGTATGGATCGCTCAACGTCTGCACGAACAACTGGGCGGCGATGGTCCATCGGGTGAACTAAATATCGCATTCTATCGGGACGACTTCAGTCGGATCGGATTGCATCCGACGGTAGAGCCGTCAAATCTGCCTTTCGATGTCAACGACAGAAATCTGATCCTGGTCGACGATATCTTGTACACCGGACGGACCATCCGCGCGGCGATGAACGAGATTTTTGACTATGGACGACCTGCGTCGATTCGCTTAGTCGTACTTGTTGAACGTGGCGGCCGCGAGTTGCCGATCCAGGCTGACGTGGTTGGGATGCGGCTTAGCTTGAAGGCGAGCGAACATGTTAAGCTTCACGGCCCAGACCCGTTGCGCTTAGAACTTTACAAAGCGAAGCCCTAAAGATTAAACGATTCATGAAGTATCGTTGCCTTTGCTACCCGCATGTCGTGGGCCGGTTCCCGCCCGCACAAAATCAACTGTGAATATTCAGCTTGATAAACACGGTCGGCTGAAGCACTTTCTATCGATTGAAGGCCTACGACGAGAACTACTCGTCGATATCCTCGATAGTGCGGAGCGCTTTGCGCCTGTGGGCGAGCGTGCCGTCAAAAATGTGCCGTTACTGCGGGGTAAAACCGTCGTAAATCTTTTTTTCGAACCTAGCACGAGGACCCGTAGCACATTCGAACTAGCGGCCAAACGGCTATCCGCCGACATCATGAATTTGAATATCGAAGCGAGTGCGACAAGCAAGGGCGAGTCATTGTCGGATACTTTGCGAACCCTGGAAGCGATGAATTGCGATATGTTCGTCGTGCGGCATCAAAATAGTGGCGCCGCTGAATTTATCGCGAACCAAGTCGCGTCTCACATCAGCGTGATCAACGCAGGCGATGGGCGACACGCGCACCCGACGCAGGCGATGTTGGACATGTTGACCATCCGTCGCGCCAAGCAAAACTTCGAAGGCTTAGTCGTCGCTATCGTCGGCGACGTCAAACACTCACGGGTCGCGCGTTCTGAAATTCAAGCGTTAAATACCTTAGGCGTTGCCGAGGTGCGCGTCGTCGGTCCAAAAACCCTCATTCCGAGCCAGGTCGAAGCGCTCGGCACCAAAGTTTTTCATCAGATTGAGCGCGGCATTGCTGGTGCCGATGTCGTGATCATGTTGAGATTGCAGAATGAACGCATGCAAAGCGCGCTGCTACCGAGCGCCCATGAATACTTTCAAGCCTACGGATTAACGGAGCGACGACTTAAATTGGCCGCAAGCGATGCCATTGTGATGCATCCCGGGCCGATTAATCGCGGTGTGGAAATCGATTCTGCTATTGCGGACGGTCCTCAATCCGTGATCCTGCAGCAAGTGAGCAATGGGATAGCGGTGCGCATGGCGGTGATGGCGATGGCCATCGGTACTCAGGCCATAGCGGGGGCGAACTGAGATGTCGCTATGTCTAAGTGGCGGTAGGGTAATCGATCCGGCATCGAATACGGACAAGACCGCGAATTTGTATATTGATGGCGGTCGGATCTTGAGCATCGGACGTCCTCCGTCGGGATTTTCCCCTGCACAAACAATCGATGTAAGCGGCCAAGTGGTCTGTCCGGGTTTCGTAGAACTCAGTGCCCACCTGCGCGAACCTGGCTACGAGTATAAAGCGACCATCATGAACGAATGTAGGGCCGCGGTCGCGGGTGGTTTTACGAGTATTTGCTGTACGCCAGACACCCAACCCGTTGCTGACAATGCGTCCGTCGTGGAACACATCAAGCAACATGCTCGACGCGCGCGCTCCGCGAAAGTTTACTGTATCGGCGCGTTAACCCGAGGACTCGAAGGCAACGTTCTTGCGGAAATGCATGCGCTTAAAGAAAGCGGCTGCATCGCAGTGACTAATGGCGATCGCGCGGTGGCTGACACCTCGGTGCTCCGCCAGGCGCTAGCCTATGCAGCAAGTTGCGAGCTAGCCGTTATCCTTCGTCCACTCGAACACTGGCTCGGGCGCGAGGGGAAAATGCATGAGGGCGCAGTCAGCACTCGGCTAGGGATACCTGGGCTTCCGGAAGCCGAAGAAGTTATTGCCGTTAGTCGTGATCTGATACTTGTCGAAGAAACCGGCGTACGCGCACATTTCAGTCGGCTCTCGAGTAGTCGGTCTGTCGCCTTGATTACGCGCGCGCGCCGCGCTGGTGTGCCAGTTACCGCAGACGTCGCGCTCGCTAATTTGCTTTATACGGATCGAAACGTTGGTGCCTACGACACAAATTTTCATTTTTACCCGCCGTTACGCGAAGCCAAGGATCGCACGCGGTTACGCGCTGCGGTAAGAAAACGCGAAATCGAAGCGATCTGTGGAAATCATGAACCTCATGATGCTGATGCCAAGGCGACACCTTTCAGTCTCTCGGCACCTGGTATCTCTACGTTTGACACGTTTCTTCCGGCACTTTTGTCGCTTGTCAATCGTGGCGTATGTGGGTTAAGCACTGCAATCGCTGCGGTTAGCCAAGCGCCGAGCGAAATTCTCGACCTCGGCGCAGGCACTCTAGCATCAGGAGCGCCAGCCGATGTCTGTGTATTTGATCCCGATCTCCAATGGGCTGCAAGCGCCAGCAATTTGCGCAGTAGCGGCAAAAACACGCCCTTCTTAAACCAAACCTTACGCGGCAGGGCGACCATGACCTTGGTTGGCGGCCGCGTGGTGTACAGTCTTGGTAGCTAACCATCGCGACTCGATTCTAGTTGAGCAAGGAGAAGTGGTAACCAACGCTGCCTTCGATGGCGCACAACACGTCATGCGTGTTCGCGCGCCGCGGATCGCCGAGCGCGCCGTCCCAGGGCAGTTTGTGCATGTGCGATGTGCACCTGATCTGTTGATGCGCCGACCCATGTCCATCATGCGAGTCAGCGTTCGAGAAGGCTGGATCGAGCTATTGTTTAAGAACCACGGTCTCGGAACGCGCCACCTTGGCGAACGTCGCCCCGGTGATCCCTTGAGTATGATCGGACCGATCGGGAAGCCGTTTAAGACCCAAGCTTATCGGCGACGACCGCTACTCATAGGCGGCGGAGTCGGTATTCCTCCGATGATATTTCTAGCGGATCAACTTCGCCAACATCCAGTCGTGAGTTTCGTCATCATGGGCTCCGAGGTGCCATTCCCGTTCCCGATTAAACCGTCGCAAATTATGGTTCCTGGGGTCCCGGCAGAAGCGATAGGTGCGATGCCGCTGCTCGAAGATTGGCGTGTGGCGAGTCGCTTAGCAAGCCGCCAGGGATATGCTGGTTGCTTCGACGGCCTTGTCACTGAGCTCGCGGCGCAATGGATCGAGCATCGCGAAAAGGCTGCACGTGAGGAGATCGAGATTTTCGCCTGCGGCCCGACGCCCATGCTGAAAGCCGTTGCCGAACTCGCGGCACACTACGACTTGCCGTGTCAAATCTCACTCGAGGAATACATGGCGTGTGCGGTTGGCGGATGTGCCGGATGTGCCGTTCGCGTGCACACAAACGAAGGACCGGCGATGAAGAGAGTTTGTGTCGATGGTCCCGTATTCGAAGCAAGCGATGTGGTGTTTGGTTGATAGTGACGCAGCATAGCTGACACTTTGATCGTGAACGGCAGCAACACGTCGCGTTCGGTGACTAGTAACCAACCAGGCGTACATCGCGATCTTGTGGACATCGTAAAAAGACATCACGACCACGAATATCGGCGTCCCATTGCACCACACAGCCAAAACGCATTCGCGAAACTCGACCGACTCGTCAATGTGCACGGCGGACCGATAGTACTCGATTCGGGCTGCGGAACGAGCGAGTCCTCGCAGCATTTAGCCCGTGCTTACCCTCAGCATCTGGTGATCGGAATCGATAAGAGCAGCGCGCGTTTAGCGCGCTCAATGCAAGACCGAAACCTTGAAAATCTTTGCCTTTCGCGCGCCGATTGCGTCGACCTTTGGCGCTTAGCGGCTGCCCGACAATGGCCGATCTCGCACCATTTTCTGCTTTATCCAAACCCCTGGCCGAAAGCTAAACACTTACAACGCCGCTGGCATGGCCATCCGGTGTTCGGCGCCCTGACTGCACTTGGTGGGATATTGGAATTGCGCAGTAACTGGAAGACCTACATCGCGGAGTTCGAACTCGCCTTAACGACTTTAGGATTCGCAAGCGACGGTCTGAAAGAATACTTCGCATGCGTGCCGAGCAGCGCGTTCGAACGAAAATACCAGGCAAGTGGCCACGACTTGTATCGCTTGACCGCTCAATTATCTATTTAAGGCTGCGCGCTGGGGAGCAGATCGCTGCTTGCCAATGAACGAGATAATTGATCGTGATCGAATCCGACGATGACTTCGTCGCCTAAATAAATAATAGGAATGCCCTTATGCGCGCTGCGTTCGTATAGCGCCGCCCCGCGCGTGGATAACTCGATGTCCCACTCGCAATAGTTTACGTTGTTGGCAACAAAAAAATTGCGTGCGGCGCGGCAGTACCGACACCAACTAGCACTTAGCATGACAACATCCACGGTCTCTTCGGCAGCCTCGCTCGCGCATTGGACTGCTGCAACAGCAGCTGGCCGCAATATTTTTGTCGCTGCCATGAATAGCACGACGATCACTAGCAATGGCAGCCAAGATTTCGTGCTTGATGAAGCGATTAGGGTTTCGCGTTCGGTGTCCATTGGTAATGACTCAGATCGATGCAGCGTCTGTTATCGAAGGCCACGCCTTCCGATTCAAGCAACACTAATTGGAATTCTACGGCGTCCGGATCGGCGCGCGGGCTCAACTCCCCTTTCGCGTTTACCACCCGATGCCACGGGATATCGGAGTCAGCTGGCAATGCAGCGAGCGCGTAGCCGACTTGGCGTGCGCCGCTCGGTCCGGCAAGTTGTGCAAGCATCGCTACCTGGCCGTAAGTCACCACTTTTCCGCACGGGATAGTTGCGACCACTGCCCACACGCGCGCGTTGCGATTTACGCGCTGAGTCGGCGCGCTGGCGCTACTCTTGCTTGAGCGATACTTAACCGAAGTTGATTCGTGCTTCGAGATTGGTTCGCGAGTCGGCATTGCTTAATGCCTCTTCAAGATCAATACGCTCTTCTTTGTAAAGCTTATATAAGGCCATGTCGAAGGTTTGCATGCCCTTTGCACCACTTTGCTCCATTGCTTCTTTAAGGTCACCGATATTACCTTTAAGGATGAGATCAGCAATATGTGGTGTGTTGATTAGTATTTCAATCGCTGCGACTCGTCGGCCATCGACCGATTGGACTAGACGCTGAGAAATTACTGCCCGAACGTTTAGCGACAGGTCGAGAAATAGCTGCTTGTGTAAATCTTGTGTGAAGAGGTTGATCACTCGTTCCATTGCTTGGTTTGCGTTATTCGCATGTAAAGTCGACATACACAGGTGACCCGTGTTGCAGAGTTCCAGTGCCGCCTCCATCGTTTCACGATCACGTATCTCACCGATCAAAATGACATCGGGTGCTTCACGCAGCGATGAGCGCAAGGCATTACGATAAGTCGCTGTGTCGACCCCAACTTCGCGCTGGTTAATTATCGATTTTAAGTTCGGATGAGAAAACTCGATGGGATCTTCAATTGTGAGAATATGACCCGTCATTTTCTGATTTCGTTCGTTCACCATGGCGGCTAAGGTCGTAGATTTTCCGGAACCCGTAGCGCCCACCATGAGAATCAAACCGCGTTTGTGCATAACCAACGGTTTAAGCACCTCGGGCAAATCCAATTCGTCGATGGTCGGAATTTGCGACGGAATTCGCCGTAAAACCATGCTCGTCTCACCGCGTTGACGAAAAACATTAACGCGAAACCGAACGGACTTATCAGGCAACGAAATCGCGAAATCGCACTCCATGGTGTCTTCAAACCGGTTAATTTGGCTTTCGGTCATGATCCCATAGGCAGCAGCCTTCGAGAGTTCGCCAGTCAAAACTGTTTTACCGACGGAATTAACTTGTCCCTCTATTTTAATTTTGACCGGCGAGCCAACGCTAAAGAACAAGTCTGAACCTTCTTTATCACGCAGCAGTTTTAGATAGGGCGTAATATCCATGGCTTATCGAAGCAGACCGCTTTGTTCTTCCGATTCTTCCAGAGAAAGATGATCCAAGCCTTCCAACTTGTCACTGTGTTTCGCCGCTTTGCCTTCGAGCTTGATGCGTAAGCGCAATTCGTTCATCGAGTCGGCGTTGCGTAATGCGTCTTCGTAGGTAATCAGGTCGTCCTCGTAGAGATCGAATAAAGCTTGGTCGAAGGTCTTCATCCCCAGTTCGTTTGATTTCGACATGATGGTCTTAATTTCGTGGACTTCGCCTTTGAGTATCAGGTCAGCGATTAACGGCGAGTTCAACAGGACTTCAATAGCCGCTACTCGGCCGACGCCGTTGGTGTGCTTGAGCAAGCGTTGCGAGACGAGACCCTTGAGATTGAGGGATAGATCCATCAGGAGTTGATTGCGCCGCTCTTCTGGGAAAAAGTTGATAATTCTGTCGAGCGCTTGGTTTGCACTATTCGCGTGCAGAGTCGCCATTGCGAGGTGCCCGGTTTCGGCAAACGTAATGCCGAATTCCATCGTTTCCCGATCGCGTATTTCACCGAGCAAGATCACGTCCGGCGCTTGGCGCAGCGTATTCTTCAAAGCAATTTCCCAATCGTCACAGTCGACCCCGATTTCGCGTTGCATGATGATGCAGTTTTTATGCGGGTGAACGTATTCGATCGGATCCTCTATCGTAATAATGTGGCCGTAACTGTTTTCGTTGCGATGGTTAATTATTGCCGCCAAGGACGTTGATTTACCGGACCCTGTACCGCCAACCATGATGACCAATCCGCGTTTCGTCATAGCAATGTCTTTCATTACTGGCGGAAGGCCTAGTTGGTCAATGGTCGGTACATCCGTCTCAATTGTCCGCAACACCATGCCGGTATAGGACTGCTGGATGAACGCGTTAACGCGAAAACGTCCAATTCCAGCCGGCGCGACCGCAAAATTACATTCCTTCGTCGCCTCAAATTCTTTTAATTGGCGGTCGTTCATGATCGCGTAGGCCAAGGCCTTCGAGTTTTCGGAAGTGAGTTTCGTTTTCGAAACGGGCGTAACTTTGCCGTCTATTTTAATCGCTGGAGGAAAATCGACGGTGATAAATAGGTCGGAGCCCCTTTTATCGACCATCAACTTGAGCAGGTCACGCATGTACTTAATAGCTTGTTCGCGTTCCATCTGAGGCCTCTTCTAACTATCTGTGGGCGACGGTTCTAGATATTGTCTTTATTCGACGCCTTCGATTGTGCTTCGCTGCGCGAGACGATGCCTTGTTTCACGAGCTGCTGCAGACATTGATCCAAGGTTTGCATACCAAATTGTTGTCCGGTTTGGATCGCAGAATACATCTGGGCGATTTTATTTTCTCGGATCAAGTTTCGTATTGCTGGCGTACCGATCATGATTTCATGTGCAGCGACTCGCCCGCCGCCATTCTTTTTCATTAAGGTTTGGGATATGACGGCACGCAAGCTCTCCGAGAGCATCGCCCTGACCATATCTTTTTCCTGGGCAGGAAAAACGTCGACGACTCGGTCTATCGTTTTCGCAGCCGAGCTAGTGTGCAATGTCCCGAAGACCAGATGGCCAGTCTCAGCAGCGGATAATGCCAAGCGGATAGTTTCAAGATCGCGCATTTCACCGACAAGGATCGTGTCCGGATCTTCGCGCAGCGCCGAGCGCAACGCCTCGTTAAAACCGAGCGTATCGCGGTGGACTTCGCGTTGGTTGATTAAGCATTTCTTGCTTTGGTGGACGAATTCGATCGGGTCTTCGATGGTTAGGATATGCCCGTATTCGGTCTCGTTTTTGTGATTAACCATTGCGGCTAAGGTGGTGGATTTTCCGGATCCGGTCGGACCAGTCACCAACACAACACCGCGCGGTATCTCAGATATTTCTTTAAAAATATTCGGCGCACCAAGATCTTCCAGACTTAGAATCTCGGATGGAATAGTTCGGAAGACGGCGCCAGCGCCGCGGTTTTGATTAAACGCGTTGACCCGAAAACGAGCCAGCCCAGGGATCTCAAACGAAAAATCGCACTCCCAGAACTCTTCATAATCCTTACGTTGCTTGTCGTTCATGATGTCGTAGACGAGGTCGTGCACTTCCGTGTGATCCATTGCTGGCACGTTGATTCTGCGCACGTCGCCGTCGACTCGAATCATTGGCGGCAAGCCGGCCGATAAATGTAGATCTGAGCAACCGTTTTTCACGCCAAAGGCGAGAAGTTCACCAATATCCATGGCACCCCCTTGAAGATGCGAGTCAAATTACTATGATTGGCTTAACCATCATGGCAGCCTAGCGCTGCAGTGCCGGAAGATCACGCCGACCTAGTTACGCGCAAATGGAACGCGCAAGATATTCATCTAGATTCAAACTTTAGCAAGTAACTACCCGTATTGTCATGCAAAATCCACTACAATGCGGCCAGCGAGTATAACCTACGCCAAGATCTTAGTTATGACCGATTCGACGATTTGCTACGAGAACATACGTCACCGGATTGCCTTGGCCGCGATTACGGCCGGACGCGCGGCGCAGGATGTACGGTTATTAGCGGTAAGCAAACGCCAATCTGTAACCGCTATTCAGAAGATTGCAACACTTGGGCAACGCGAATTCGGTGAAAATTATCTCCAAGAAGCGCAAACCAAAATAGCCGACCTCGCTAGCTTGAACCTGACATGGCACTACATTGGCCGGCTCCAATCAAATAAAACCCGACTCGTGTCCAGCTTGTTTGATTGGGTACACAGTGTCGATCGAATAAAAATTGCCGAACGCTTGGACCAGCAACGACCAGAACAGTCTGCGCCTTTGAATATCTGTGTCGAGGTCAATATTAGTGGGGAGCCGCGTAAAGGCGGTATCGCCGTCGACGAAGTACCTGGGTTTATTGAATCCTTGGCGGCCTTCGATCGCTTAAGGGTGCGCGGATTGATGGCGCTACCAGCCCCTAACGCCGACCTCGCAAGCCAACGTGCTGCCTTTCGCTTAATGTTCGAGACGCTTCGCAAGCTAAACCAGCCGTCGATCACTGATTTATCGATGGGCACATCAGACGACTTTGAAGCGGCGATCGCCGAAGGCGCAACAATCGTGCGTGTCGGCACCGCGTTGTTTGGTCAACGTGTGTGATAACAATGTACGCGAAACGGGACCGTTATTTAACTCGACCGCGATTCCAGGTAACGTAATCGCCCATGGAAAATCATATTCTCAGTATTGGCGGCGGTAACATGGGCAGCGCCATTATTGGCGGCTTGCTAGCGAAAGATTATCGCCGGGATCGGATCGCCGTCGTTGATCCGAGTGCACAAGTACAGTCGAAAATTTCGGACGATTTCGGCCTTAACGTGCAGCCAAGCTGTCGCGAGATTCGCGATGGCGAAATTGTCTTATTGGCGGTCAAACCCCAGATCATGCAACCAGTAGTCAAAGAACTAGCGCGATTGATATCGACACAGCGCCCGCTGTTCGTGTCAATCGCGGCGGGCATTACGACGACTCAGCTACGCCGCTGGCTGAACGCTGATGTTCCTATCGTAAGAGTGATGCCAAACACACCCTCGTTAGTCGGTCATGGCGCGGCGGCAATGTTTGCGACCGCTAGCGTGCGCGACGACGAGCGTCGTTCGGCTGAAGCGATTATGGGCGCTGTCGGGCTTGCTGAATGGGTTGAGGATGAGGCACTGCTGGATGTGGTAACTGCACTATCAGGTAGTGGGCCGGCCTACTTTTTTCTATTCATGGAAATCATGGAAGACGTTGCGGTAGAGCTAGGGCTCGGCCGTTCGATTGCACGAAAACTAACGATCGCGACGGCGCATGGTGCGGCTCTACTTGCGCAGGATTCTACTTTTGCGCCTAGCGAGCTACGTGAGCAGGTCACCTCACCCGGCGGCACGACGGAGCGGGCGCTCGACATATTAAACTCCGGGAATATTAGAGGCTTGATTCGTGAAGCCCTGAAAGGCGCGCACTGTCGTTCTAGTGAACTGGCAATTGCAGCTGACGCTGATTCATGAGTGGGGGCAGCTATCTCGCCAACGCGGGCATTTTTCTAGTCGATACGGTGTTCGGCATTTACCTCATTGCCGTGATGCTGCGGTTTTTCCTGCAGTGGGTTCGCGCCGATTTTTATAACCCCTTATGCAAGGCAATTGTTACTGTAACAAACCCGCCGCTGCGCATTTTGCGCCGCTACGTTCCGCCGATCCGGCGAATCGATACCTCTTCGATTCTGCTCATGGTTATTCTGCAGCTAACGAGTAGTTATTTAGTGATCCTTCTATTAGGCGTCGCGCCAAGTCCATCCGGTTTGCTGGTTGGGACGATCGCGGAGTTATTGAGTAAATCGATTTACTTGTTCTTGTTTGCTATTTTTATCCAGATCGTCGCAAGCTGGATCGCACCGGGGAGTTATAGCCCAATACTCGACGTCATTGACTCTCTTACGGCGCCGCTGATGCGCCCGGCGCGCAATCTCCTGCCGCCGATGGGCGGCATCGATTTATCCCCAATGCTCGTCATTGTTGGACTAACGCTAGCACTGATGTTGATCGTTGCGCCCTTGAGGGATTTCGGTCACGCATTACTTTGATATGACCATGTCCCCTTCGATACCGACTGATAGCGTCGGTGTGGTATTACCAGAAAATTTGCATTTCGAGGAGCCGCTGAAACTCGATTGCGGCGTTGTACTCGACGAATACGATCTCATTTTCGAAACCTACGGCACATTGAATGAACAGCGCAGCAATGCGGTTTTGATTTGTCATGCCTTAAGCGGCGATCACCATGCTGCCGGGTACAGTGCTGCAGACGATGTGAAACCGGGCTGGTGGGACAATTGCATTGGTCCGGGAAAGCCGATCGATACAAACATTTATTACGTCGTTTCGTCGAATAATTTAGGCGGATGCGCGGGTTCCACGGGCCCGCTGACGATCAATCCTGCGACAGACACGCCTTATGGACCGGATTTTCCTATCGTTACCGTGCGCGATTGGGTAGAAAGCCAAGCGCGGCTTGCCGACCGCCTCGGTATCGAGCGTTGGGCCGCCGTGATGGGCGGCAGCCTCGGTGGAATGCAGGCCTTGCAATGGGCGATTGATTATCCAGATCGCATTGCTCACGCGATCGTTATCGCTGCCACGCCGAAACTATCGACGCAGAATATCGCGTTTAATGAAGTTGCGCGCCAAGCAATCCGTTATGACACGAGTTTTCACGACGGCCATTATCGCGATCACGGAGTTGTACCAGAACGCGGCCTGATGCTCGCACGCATGCTCGGGCATATTACGTATCTCTCAGACGACGGATTGCACGCAAAGTTTGGCCGTGAGTTACGTGACGGGAAATTTAACTTCGGCTATGACGTTGAATTTCAAATTGAGAGTTACCTACGGCACCAAGGTCTGTCTTTCGTCGGGCGCTTCGATGCAAATTCGTACTTGTTGATGACGAAATCTCTGGACTACTTTGATCCTGCCGCGCGCTTCGATAACGATTTAACGAAAACCCTGAGCAACTGTAGCGCGCAATTCCTGGTCATTTCGTTCACCAGCGACTGGCGGTTCGCGCCGGCGAAATCACGGGAACTAGTGCGCGCGCTGCTTGACGCAAATAAGGATGTTAGTTACGCGAACATCGATTCTGAGCAGGGTCACGATTCGTTTCTGCTTGAGATTCCAGCGTATCACGCGGTTCTGCGCAGCTATTTCGACCGAATCCATCGAGAGTCCGGCAAGTGAACGATTTACGGCCTGATCAGACGATCATCGCGGGGTGGATACTGCCCGGGAGTCGCGTTTTGGATCTCGGTTGCGGCGACGGTCGCCTGTTAGCGGCTCTGCAGCGTGATCACGGGGCAAGCGGCTATGGTGTGGAAATTGATCCCGACAACATCGTTCATTGCATCGCCAACGGAGTCAACGTTGTGCAGTCCAATCTAGACGATGGCTTGACGGATTTCGATGACAATTCATTTGACTACGTCATCATGACGCAAACGATCCAAGCAGTTCGGTATCCGGACCGCCTACTACAGGAGATGTTACGCATCGGTCGAGAAGGCATTGTCACGTTTCCCAATATGGGCCATTGGAAGTGTCGCGTGCAGATTGCATTCGGCCGTATGCCAATTACGCAACACCTACCGAATACCTGGTACAACACGCCAAATATTCATATCTGCACGATTAACGATTTTGAAGATTATTGCCAATCGGGTCGAATTGAAATTTTGCAGCGCACCGCAGTTGACGCGCTGCATCGCAGTGGCGTGACGATGCGACTTTTGCCGAATTTATTTGGCGAGATTGCGATGTACCGATTTCGAAGACAACCCTAACTGCCCGGATCCGAAGTCATTGGAGTGCTGGCGGTCATTGAAAATATTTTACCTGTAGGACTCTGCTATATTTAGTGCAACGAAACCGTCGTCTTACAAGCAGGCAATGACTATGCGCACAATTATTTTGACGGGGAGCTTGGCGTTAAGCTTGTTGCTCCTATTCGCAACGCAGGCGATGGCCGAACGCTCGGATGAATTCGGCGACTACCTAGTCCATTACAACGCCCTTACCACCGACCTGATTGAACCAAGCGTGGCCCGGGCCTATGGGATCATTCGTAGTAAGAATCGTGCACTGGTCAACATCGCGGTACTACGCAGGGTAATGGGTACGGCGGCGCAGCCAGTGCGTGCGTCGATAAAAGTTGAAGCCGTAAACATGAGCTCGCAACTACGCTCGATAGAGATGCGTGAACTAAGTGACGCAGGAGCGATTTACTACATTGGAGAATTTCCTGTCACCAATGGGGAGAACCTAAACTTTACGTTCGAGGTCACACCGGAAGGTGTAACAACGACGCATAGTGGATCATTTAAGCAGGAGTTTTACACTGAGTAATATTTCGGTAACAGGCTAAGTGGTAATAAAATCCTGCACGTCCATCTTATAATCCATGATGAGTGGCGCGTGATCTGAAAAACGCGCGGCCTTGTAAATTTTTGCTGCCGTAAGCTTTTCCGCTATAGATGGCGTTACGATTTGATAATCGAGTCGCCATCCGACGTTGTTATCCCACGCTTGGCCCCGATTCGACCACCACGTGTATTGATCGGGCTCTGCGTTGATAACGCGAAACCCATCCACGTATCCCGCCTCGCCAAATAGCTTGTCCATCCAACTTCTTTCCTCTGGCAAGAATCCTGAATTCTTTTGGTTAGACCGCCAGTTCCTGAGGTCGATTTCTTTGTGGGCTATATTCCAATCGCCGCAGAGGACGAATTCCTGGCCCGATTTTCGCCGTCGCTTAAGCAACGGCATGAACATATCGAGGAAATCGAACTTAGCTTGTTGACGGACTTCGCCAGATGATCCCGACGGCAGATAGATTGAAGCAACGCTTAGTTTCCCAAAGTCGAGTTGCAGATAGCGTCCTTCATTGTCGAAAAACTCGTGACCTAATCCATACGTGACGTTGTCTGGTTCATGTTTTGAAAATACTGCGACGCCACTATATCCAGGTTTCACCGCCTCCATAAAATAAGTGTGCCAACCGCGCGGTGATTTTATAGTTGGATCTAATTGTTCGGCCTTAGCCTTAATTTCCTGCAAACAAACGATATCCGCTCGCTGGCGGCTCAGCCATTGATAGAATCCTTTTTTGTGGGCTGATCGAATACCGTTACAATTTAGCGAAATGATTCTCATAAGTCGTATTGATGCATCTGTTTTGCGATTTAATCCGGATTATCGGCCCCACCTGTCGGCGCTCGGATGGCGACCTCATGCGACCGGTGACAAGTGTCGTAGTATAACGCTGCAACGCAGAGCGCGGGCGAGTAGCAAAGAGGATTTAGGACGCTAGTAATGCAGGATTATCAGAAAGAATTTATTACCTTTTCCTTACAGTATGACGTGCTTCGCTTTGGTAGCTTCAAATTGAAGTCAGGCCGTCAAAGTCCGTATTTTTTCAATACAGGATTGTTTAACTCGGGTTTCGCGCTAGCGCGGCTCGGTGAGTTCTATGCGCGCGCCATCGTCGCAACGGGTGTGAACTTCGACCTAATCTACGGACCGGCATATAAGGGGATCCCGCTCGGGGCTTCGATTGCAATCGCGTTCGCGACGTTATACGACCGTGATATTCCGTTTTGCTTTAACCGCAAAGAACCAAAAGATCACGGGGAAGGTGGAAGTACTTTGGGTGCACCGCTCGCCGGCCGCGTTTTGATCGTTGACGATGTCATTTCCGCGGGTACTTCGATTGCCGAATCGATGGCGATAATAAGTGAAGCGGGGGCGAAAGCGGTCGGTGTGATGATCTCTCTCGACCGGCAAGAACGCGGACAGGGCGAACTATCCGCCGTTGACGAGGTGAGACAGCGCTACGGAATGCCGGTTAACAGTATTTTGACACTTGTTAACATCCTTGAATTTCTCAGGGAGGCGGACGAAATGGACGAAGAAGTGGCCGCAATTTCCGACTACCGAGCACAATTCGGCGTGTAATTCAGAATTCATTCACTCGCAACGTCTATAATCCTATGCGCACAATTTACGTTATCTAACCGAACAAGGCCGCAAAATGACTGGATCGAAACTTGACGCCATTAAGCTAAGAAAAATTTGCCTAAGGATCGTTGTCATCGCACTCGCGTGCAGTGGCATGCAAACCCAAGCAGCGATCAAGTGTTGGAAGAATCACGAAGGCGTACGCGAATGCGGCAACGCGGTGCCGCCGGAATTCGCTCAGCAGGGCCATCAGGAAGTCAGCGAAGGCGGTGCGAAAGTATCACATACAAAAAAGGCTAAATCGATTGAAGAACTCGAAGCCGAGCGGCGTGCGAAGCAGGAAGAGCTAGCCGCACAAGAACGTAGCCGAGAGCAAGCCGTAGTCGATCGCGTTTTGCTTGATACGTTTAGTTCTGAAGACGACATGATATTAACCCGCGACGGACAGATTGCTCATCTTGAATCGCAAGTGAAACTTACTGAAGGGCACATCGAGAAGCTGCAGGCAAGCTTGGAGGAGTTAGTCAAAGAAGCCGCAGACCACGAGCGGCGGGGCAAGGCGCCACCAGAAAAGCTCGTCAAGCAGATTGGTAGCTTGCGTGATCAGCTAAAAGACAACAAGACATTCATCGAGACGAAAAAGCTAGAGCAAACGCATATAGCCGAAAAATTCGCTGCCGATATCGAGCGGTTTCGAGAATTAAAGGGCTTGAAAAACTGATCCGCCTAATTTCAGTCTGAAGGGATTTTTCGTGGCGCTAGATTGAGTGCGGGTCGGCCTGAGACAGCCGTCTTATAAAATCCGCAGCTCAGTTCGGAGCGTCTAGTTCGAACGCCGATCGAGCAAGCACCTGCCATTGATCCTCCCAGTGGAGGCTCGGTGCAATTCGGAAGTCGGTGCGAACAAACTGAGCGATGCGCCCACTGACGACCGCGACAAGTAAGTTCGCTATTGACGGAACTTCGAGGCGCGTTTTTTGTGAACCTGAAAAAGCTACCGCTCTGCGCAGCGAATCGCTGAGTTGTGTTTCTAGCCGAGCGAAGATCTGCGCAACCCGGACTCGTAAGCGCTCATTCTCTCCCAGTAAAACCTCGCCGGCCAAGATTCTCGCTATCCCTGGGTTACGTTCAGCGAACTTAAGAACAACTGTCGTAATTTGGAAGCATTGCGTATCGATCGCAGTTTGCTCCTCAAGGACCCGATTAACCAATCGAAAAATGGACTCTTCGGAGAATTCGATGAGCGATTCGAACATTTGCGCCTTGCTTGCGAAATGCCGATACAACGCAGCTTCCGATACGCCAACCGCTTTCGCTAATGAAGCAGTCGTAATGCGCGACCCCGGTTTTGTCTCTAGTTCGGTCGCCAGGACTTCGAGGATCTGTTGCTTGCGGTTGCCTTTCGCCGTCATTCGATGAGGGTGCCGATACCTGAGTCTGTAAACAGCTCCAGCAAGACCGAATGAGCAACTCTACCGTCGATAATGTGCGCCCGTTTAACCCCAGCCGCAACGGCGTTTAATGCTGCGTTTATTTTCGGCAACATGCCTTCGGTAATGGTACCGTCCTCAATAAGCTCTGCGACTCGACTAGCGCTTAGACCCGTGAGTAGGTCGCCTGTTTTTGAAAGTAGGCCTGGCGTATTAGTTAGCAGCACCAGCTTTTCCGCTTGCATGACTCCGGCAACTTTCCCGGCGACTAGATCCGCATTTATATTGTAAGACGAACCGTCATCGCCGACGCCGATTGGCGCAATTACCGGAATAAAGTTTCCTTGCGTTAAGTAATCAAGTATCTCGCGGTTCACAGCGGTGACTTCACCGACATGACCGAGGTCGATAATTTCAGAAGCGTATAGCTCAGGGGATTGGCGCGCTAATACGAGTTTTTTCGCGTGGATCAATGGCCCATCCTTGCCGCTCAATCCGATCGCGCGTCCACCATGTGAATTAATTAAGGTAACGATCTCTTTATTAACGAGTCCGCCGAGAACCATTTCAACGACATCCATGGTTTCAGAGTCCGTCACTCGCATCCCTTCAACAAATTTCGACTTTTTACCGATCTTCGCCAAGAGTAATTCGATTTGGGGCCCCCCACCATGAACAACGATCGGGTGAATTCCGACAAGTTTCATCAACACGATGTCACGCGCGAAGTCGCTTTTAAGCACCTCGTCGATCATGGCGTTACCGCCATACTTGATGACGACGCATTTGCCTTGGTAACGCTGAATGTATGGCAGCGCTTCCGTCAAGACGTGCGCGATGTTTGGTGCGTTATTAAAATCTATTGGCATCGACCTTCGGATAATCGGTAGTGAATCTGTAGAATTTTAAGGCGCCGTGAAATCACTCGAATCAGCTACTCACGTCAGTAGGTGTTTAGTTGAATAAGTGCGTAAAGCAAATTATTTAAAATGGTAGTTCCAAACTGTCATCGAGTTTAAGTAACAAGGTCCGGAATTTATTTTGCACTTCGTTAAGTGCAGTTTCGTCGTTACCTTCAAATCTTAGGATGAGACAGGGAGTTGTATTTGAGGCGCGAATCAGGCCCCATCCGTCGACGAAATCGACTCGTAATCCGTCGATTGTTGTGATTTCGGCCTGACTAAAATTCGCTTCCTCTAGAACTCTCTGCATGAAAGCTGCATGCAGTTCTTCAGGCATATTTAAACGCAATTCCGCAGTCGCGACACCGCCTGGCAGCGCCGCGAATATTTCGTCAGGACTTTCATCCGAATTAACTAATATTTCAAGCAAGCGAGCGGCCGAATACAGCGCGTCGTCGAAACCGTACCATCGTTCTTTAAAGAAAATGTGTCCGCTCATCTCACCACCAAGCAGCGCCCCAACTTGCTCCATTGTCGTCTTTATCAACGTTCGCCCGGTTGGCGCCATGATGGGTTCGCCACTATTCGCTTTAATATCGTCGGCTAATAGTTTTGAGCATTTCACGTCAAAGACGATTTTTGCGCCGGGATTGCGCGACAGCACGTCGCGGGAGAACAAAATCATTTGTTTATCTGGCCAAATGATATTTCCCTGGCCGTCGACTACGCCAAGCCGATCGCCGTCTCCGTCGAACGCCAATCCGACATCGGCTTCTTCTTCGAGAACCATGTTGATCAAGTCCTGAAGATTTTCTTCCTGACTCGGATCCGGATGATGATTAGGGAAGTTCCCGTCAATGTCGCAATACAATTCGATTACGTCATGACCAATGGCGCGTAGGATATGCGGCGCGACGATACCCGGGACGCTATTCCCGCAATCGACCACTACTTTAAGTGCGTTACCTAAGGTTACGGGGATCTCTTCACTGATCCGGCGGATGTAGTCAGGAATTATTTCCGTCGTTTGCATTGTTCCTTCGCCGCTGACGAAATCCCGATCTTCGATGCGTTGGCGGATCGCCTGAATTGCATCACCAGAAAGAGACTCACCGTTGAGCACAATTTTTAAGCCGTTGTATTCGGGCGGGTTGTGGCTGCCAGTGATCATCACGCCACTGCTCGTATCGAGATAGTGTGTCGCAAAGTACAGAACGGGGGTCGGAGTTAGGCCAATATCGAGCACATTACGTCCGGAATCGCGCAGGCCCTCGATGAGAGCGTCGCGTAGCTCCTGACTGGAATTGCGACCGTCACGCGCTGTAATTACGGTTTGTTGGTCGCGCGACGCAGCCTCGGATCCGAGCGCGCGGCCAATCTCGTAGACGGCTTCTACAGATAATGACTCCCCAACAATTCCACGAATATCGTAATTGCGGAAAATCCGAGGATCGATCGGTGTTGCCTCAGCAGTCGGCTCCTCACTTACCTCGATGCCAGATAGATCCAAATCCGGTGCAGTAATATCAAAAATACCCGGTACCGTCATGTCTCCAGGTGGCTTGCTAAAGGTTGTAATGTCGTCGCCTTCGAGCCCCTGGGACATCACAGCGTCCGGCGCCGCGGCCGGCACGAGCCCTACTGCACCCGGCAGGAGTTTTTCTAGCCCCGGGTGGCTGCCTTCCATGATCGCTTTGATTGCTCCTTGGTACGTAATGCCACTAGGAGATCGTGATTTAGTTGCTCGGGTTCGTAGAAAAATAAACCCGAGGATCGCGAGCACTGCGAACGCGAGTAAACCGAGTAGTGCCGGAATAATCTGCCCGAGCCCGCTAGCGCTGTCGCCTTTACCATCATGCGAATAAGAAACAACCCATTTCGTTCCTTTAATACCGGCGATTGAAGCAGGAACGGAGCTAGACCCGGCAGATCCCCCTTTTGCGAGGACTAGTGGCGGTGCTTTGGGTACGGATTGGTGCACTTCGATTGCGCCAGGAGCCAAGGAAATATTGCTCAATGCCTGTCGAATGAGTGCCGGGTCGAGGCTTAAGTGTAGAAAACCGACGAGTGGACCCGTCAAAGGAACACGCTGGATCATCACTAGGTGCTCATTTGGCGTCCCACTCAAGTGGAGCTCAATATCAACGTCGGATTCACTTTGTGCCGCCCAATGCAGCATGTCGACGGACGCAAATGTTAAGGGCGGCGTGGAATTCGGGTCGATATGTGCGGCGCCTGGTGGCAACATTCGCAAAAGTAGGGCGCCTGGAATTTCGGCTTGTTCTGCCACCGCGACTTGTTCGCGGACGGATTTGGCGGCACTAAATGCGGCGACCACAGACGGCTTCTGAGCAAGAGATTTAAGATTAAGACGCTGCGGCTCAAACACGGCGCCGAGTTGTCGTGCAAGAATTTCTACCTCGCGCTGGTTTGCCTCCAACGACGCTTCTAGATTGGCGTTAGCAACCTTTTTTTGCACACTCGAGATAGCGAGGAATGCGGCCACCACCGCAATTATCCCGAGCACAGAGAAAATTATCTTGGGTTTCAGCACGCCAACAGGTAGTTCCGGAAGTGAGGGAAGTTTAATCATCGCGCTAAACGAAGCCGGTTACATTTACGGACACAAGTGTATTTAAGATTCTTTTTGTCCGTGAACGCGGGCAATTAGGCCAACCAATTGCCTGGCGATAACCTCTTTTGGAGCTTTCGCCAGGTGCTGTTGACCGCCTTTCCACAGGACATGTAGTTCGTTATCGCTACTCTCAAAACCCAATCCTTTCACTCCCACCTGATTCGCTGCAATCATGTCGAGCGACTTTCTTTCGAGTTTCGATCGCGCGTGTTCCAGAAGGTTTTCTGTTTCGGCGGCAAACCCTACGGCGAATGGCGGCATCGACTGCGCCGTCACGCTCTTGAGTATATCTCGTGTCGGAGTAAGAGTCAGGCTCAAACTCGTATCGTTTTTTTTGCGTTTTTGCGTCGCTGGCGACTCGATTCGATAATCTGCGACAGCCGCGCAACTGATAAAGATGTCGATATTTTTAATATTTTCCATAACCGCGTGGAACATTTCGTCGGCGGAAACGACCGCAATCGCGGCTGCGCCGCTGGGGGCACTTAGTGACACTGGGCCATGGATGAGGATAACTTCTGCGCCGGCTTCCAACGCTGCTTGCGCGAGTGCGAATCCCATCTTTCCAGTACTACGGTTAGTTAAGTAGCGAACCGGATCGATGGCCTCATGGGTCGGGCCGGCAGTTACAAGAACTCGTATCCCGGATAACGTTTGGGGTACGAATAAATCTGCTAGCGCGGCGGCAATTGCGACGGGTTCCGCCATTCGTCCGGGCCCGAACTCGCCGCATGCTTGAGCGCCAGAATCCGGCCCAACGCTCCGCAAGCCGCGCTTAATTAGCGTTGCGACATTGTCTTTTGTCGCCATGTTTTGCCACATTTGCTGGTTCATGGCCGGCGCCAATAATATCGGCGCGCTGGTCGCTAAACAGATCGTTGAGGCAAGGTCATTTGCTGCGCCCGCGCGCAGACGGGCAAGGAAATCAGCAGTTGCTGGCGCGACGACAACGCCATCGGCCCACCGAGCAATCTCAATGTGCCCCATGGCTGCCTCTGCTGCCGGATCCAGCAAATCGGTATGGACAGGTTCGCCCGACAGAGCCTGAAAGCTCAATTGTCCAACGAATCGTTGTGCTGCCTCGGTCATAACCACGCGCACCGAAGCACCACCGTCGCGCAAACGACGCACGAGTTCCAGCGCCTTATAGGCCGCAATGCCCCCCGACACGATAAGCACAATACGCTTGTTTTCAAGATTACTCATCGAGTTGCCTATGGCGTACCGAATCTAACGACCCAACAACACCTCATATACTACAAACATCGTATAAATAACAGTTTAGGTACGAAAGTTTATATGGATACGAGAAAAATAATCGAGTTTTTCAAGCCGGCCACGTACGACTCGGTAGGCGTAGGCAGTTCGGACCTAGCCGACTTGTATTCGCCTAGGTCTATAATCACTGTCTCGTTACTCATTGAACAAGGATGTTTATATGACTATAAAAGATTGGCCACTGGCTGAGCGTCCGCGCGAGAAACTCCTCAATCGAGGCCTCGACAGTCTATCCGATGCCGAACTTCTAGCGATTGTGTTCGGCAAAGGTGTCGCCGGATGCGACGCCGTGCAACTCGCGCGCAAGGTATTATCCGCTACTGGTGGCATATCGACGCTGGTTGGACTGGAACGTCACCGATTTACGGCGTTTGCCGGTCTAGGCGACGCAAAATTTGTCGCGTTGCACGCCGGTATCGAAATTGGCCGCCGAGCGCTACGTGAGACCATGCAGCGTAGCTTACCAATTACTGATGTAAGCGCAGCGAAAACGTTCTTGAGCGCCGAACTTGGAAATCGAACAAGAGAGGCCTTTTGTGCGCTTTTTCTCGACAACCGGCATCGTGTGATTAGATTTGAAATCCTAGCGCTTGGCACGCTCGACAGCGCAACAGTGCATCCTCGCGAAGTTGTAAAGCGGGTTCTTGAGCTCAACGCCGCAGCGGTAATATTGGCGCACAACCACCCGTCGGGTATCAGTGAACCAAGTTCGGCGGACACCAATTTAACACGCATTCTAAGCGCGGCCCTTAAATTGATTGATGTGCGGGTCCTTGATCACTTAATCATCGCTGGACAGGAGATCGTGTCGTTCGCTGATCGCGGTTTGCTCGAGTGAACGCCATCTGAGTGTGTTTCCGGGAATCAAACCGTTCGGTGCGTTTAGCCGGCCATCTATGCGAGTGATTGATTATGCTCAATTCCCAGGTCGCTCTGAGCCAGTGCGGATCCGGGGATCCACTTTCCAATTACTGCGGCTTGGCCTAGGCTTAGAAAACAGCTAGAATTGCGCGCCCTACAGGACCAGGTGTGAAAAACGATGTCTCGTGTATGCCAAGTAACCGGAAAACGACCCGTCTCAGGGAACAATGTGTCGCATGCGCACAATAAAACACGCCGTCGCTTTTTGCCGAACCTGCAAATCCATCGGTTTTGGGTCGAAACTGAAAACCGCTGGGTGAAGCTGCGCGTCTCGACGAAGGGCGTGCGCACGATCGACAAACTCGGGATCGATAAAGTTTTATCCGATATCCGTGCTAACGGCGTGAAGGTCTAGGAGAGCAATCCGATGCTAGATAAAATAAAACTCGTTTCAACTGCCGATACCGGGCACTACTACACCACGGCAAAAAACAAGCGCACCCACCCGGAGAAAATGGAGCGTATGAAATACGATCCCGTCGTACGTAAACACGTGCTCTATAAAGAAGCTAAAATCAAATAAGCAATTTGGATTTAGAACGCAAAAACCCGCTCAGACCGCGGGTTTTTTTATGTCGCAAAGTTATCTGTGTCCCTCAGGACGACGACCCATTACGGCTTAAGTCACACCGCGCGTATAGCATCGCATAGACCCAGCGAATTCCTTTAGCGATGCGATCCCCGTCGCTTCGGCCTCTCGACACCATTCCTGGAGCTGCGCCAGTAATCGTTCTGGGGTCGCCGTTCGTTCGGTAAATATTTGCTGAAGCTGCTTGCGGAACTCATAGACAACTGCCAGCGCCTTACTGTGCTCGAGTCCAGTTTCGAGCATGGAACGCTGTTGCGCGTCCATTAAAAATTCTTCTTTCACTAGTAATGAGCGAGTCGGTTTGAGGATTTCGCGGATTTCCGTTGCAGCGTTATTCAGTTCTTCGCGGTAAACTTTTTTAACAACAAATTTCGCATAGTCAGCCATAACGTGAAATCGGCCACTGATGACGGCTGCTAATGTGTCCAAGTCAACGGTAGATTTTGCGTGGTCAACGATCGGAACTGGCGCCAGCTTTTTAACGTGTGCAAGGCCGAGGAAGGCTAAGATCTGAATATAAGCCCAGCCGATATCGAATTCCCATGGTTTGCTCGAAAACCGAGCCGAACTCGCAAATGCATGATGATTATTATGTAATTCTTCGCCACCAATGATGATTCCCCAAGGCGTGATATTGGTCGAGGCATCTGCGGTCTCAAAATTTCGGTAACCACCCCAGTGCCCAACGCCGTTGATGATGCCGGCCGCGAATATCGGGATCCACGCCATTTGGACGGCCCAAATCGTCAGTCCGATAGGGCCAAACAAGATAAGGTTAAGCAGTAACATTGTCGCAACGCCGATTCGATCATGCGGGCCGAATACTTTTCGTTCTAGCCAATCGTCCGGGGTCCCGTGACCGTACTTAATCAGTGTTTCGGCATTTTTTCCTTCGTCGCGATAAAGTTCTGCGCCTTCAAATAAAACTTTCGACAATCCCACCAGTTGCGGACTATGAGGGTCACCGAGGTTATCAACAAAAGCATGGTGTTTGCGGTGTATCGCCGCCCAATTTTTGGTCGTCATCCCGGTAGTGAGCCATAGCCAAAGGCGGAACAGGAAGGCGATGGCGGGATGTAAATCCAGAGCCCTATGAGCCTGATGCCGGTGTAAATAAATCGTGACTGAGGCGATGGTTGCATGTGTCATCAACAAGGTGACCACGATGATCGTCCACCAATTTAACGCGAAAATTCCGTTGTACATAAATTGTAAAATCTTCCGACTAAGACGCGCGGCTAGCGCGGTATGTTCGCCATTCTGGCTCATTTGAGAGATAAATTGAAATCCTGGCGGATCACCGCTAGCAAACGCTAAGCGCTTGGCAAGTCGTCGGTGGTCGCCAATAATAGCGCACCGATGTCGGATGACCTTCTGCTCAGCGCCCAAAACCTCACTCGCTATTACCATGGCCGCAAGGTGCTACACGGCGTCGATCTCGAGCTGAAGCGCGGCGAAGTACTTGGTTTCCTAGGCCCGAACGGCGCCGGCAAATCGACGACCATGAAGCTGCTAAGTGGCAACCTCGGCGCCCACGATGGTGTAGTGCGCATTTGCGGCCACGATATGGCCGATGCCCCGTTACTCGCGAAACGCCACATTGGCTACTTACCCGAAGTCCCACCGCTGTACCTTGAAGCAACAGTGGATGAGTACCTAAAATTTTGTGCTCGTCTACGTAAACTTAATGCTCGCGATTGCGTCTGTGCGATTGCTAAAGCGAAACGTGAATGCGACTTAGAAGACGTCGGGTCGCGGCTGATCGGCAATCTTTCAAAAGGCTTCAAACAACGAGTCGGCATAGCCCAAGCGTTGCTGCACGAGCCGGCGGTCGTGATATTGGATGAACCAACAAATGGACTCGATCCAAATCAAATTCGCGCGGTCCGTGAAATGATTAGAGGTCTGTCGAAACAACATGCGATTATTTTATCCAGTCACATTCTTTCCGAGGTGCAAACCTTGTGCAGTCGTGTCGCGATATTACACCACGGTCGCATCGTCTTTAACGCTGATCTCGGCGCCCCCAGTAGCGCGATAAGTCTACATTTGGGGGTTGTTGTTGATCCCGCAGTGCTTGAAAAAATTGCCGGAGTGGAAAGCGCCGTCGCGCTAGAAGACGGGCGTTACTTGTTGCACGTCGATAATTATGATCGCGCAGTCGAGGCTGTGTGTCGGAGCGCCATTGAGCACAATTGGGCATTGCAAGAAATACGTCGCGACGCGTCGATTCTTGAAAATGTCTTCGTCGAGCTGACCTGCAACGACGCGATATTGGAATCATGATCGGTGTCATCGCCAAACGTGAAGCTATCGCGTTGTTTCGCACGCCATTGGCATGGGCATTGTTGGCGATGACGCAATTTGTGCTCGCTTATCAGTTCCTAGCGCAGATTGAGATCTACTTGCAGTTCGAAGACAAATTACGCTCGATGCCTGACGCGCCCGGGATAACGGAGGTTGTGGTGACACCTACCATAGGTACTGCTGCGATGCTGATGCTGTTCGTTATTCCGGTTCTCACGATGTCCTCGATTTCCGGCGAACGCCGTAATGGCACCTTGGCATTACTCTACAGTTCTCCGGTGAAGTGCGCGGATATCATTGTTGGCAAATTTTTCGGCGTTTGCTTTTTGCTGTCGCTTGTCTGGGCGGTAGTCGCGCTGATGCCCCTGAGTTTAATGTGGGGCGCACCCTTAGATCTTGGCACTTATGCGTGTGGCACTGGCGCATTGGCGTTACTAATGATGACCTACGCGGCGATCGGCGTGATGTTCTCAACGTTATTCACGCAACCGGCGGTGGCCGCGGTGATGAGCTTTGGCTTGTTGGGCGCACTGTGGTTAATCGATTGGGCGACACGCCTAGGACAAGATGCAGGTTTGTTTGCTTACTTATCAAGCCTTAATCATTTTCAACGCTTGGCAGGCGGGTTAGTAAATTCGGCAGACTTAAGTTATTTCGTGGCACTCAGCATAGCGGCGTTAGCTGTTTCGACCTGGCGGCTTAACGGCGATTTGAAGCCGCTGTAATCAATGCACGCCAGAGCACGAATCATTCACACTCTACAGCTAATCAGCGTGCTGGGATTGTTGGTTTTAGTGTGTTGGTTGACGTCGCGCTGGCCAATGAGCAGTGACGTCACGCGCACGCAGGGGCATACCCTATCGCCGGCGAGCGTTGCAGTCATGTCAGCGTTCAAATCGCCAGTTGCGTTCACTGCTTACCTGCCAGGCGATCATGCGTTTCGCAAGCAGATTGACCATTTAGTTGGACGATATCGCAGACACCAACCGAATATTACACTTAATTATGTCGATCCGAATGACGTTCCAGAGCTCGTTC
>JAQCEL010000102.1 GCA_027618655.1 Pseudomonadota bacterium
GCCGGGAGCCAGGTTCAGGCCTACGCCAGCAGGCTGCAGCGCCAGCTCAGTGCCTTGGGCCACCGAAATGACGGCATTCAGGCCGCGTGCCACCGCGAAGGCCGCAAGCGATCGCTGCAGGCCGGCCTCAACGAACTCGAGTGAGCGATGGTCGAGCGGGCGGGTAACGGAGATCAGCGCAAGCAGCAGACACAGCACGCTTAGCAGGGTACGTAGGAGCCGATGCGTCGGAGCAGCATTTCCCGCTGCCAGGTTGGAAATCGCTTTCTCATCCATATACGAAGCTTACTGAACCGAAAATTTTCTTGCGAACTTGTCCTCTGAGTCTGGTTGAGCGCGAGGGGAGACCGTCGCGCGCCATGCGTGGCTATCCCAAAACTTACGACGATTCATACGCCGCATTACGCCGCGAAGGCTGAATGATTCTCAATAAAAAAACGTTCCCGCGGGAACGCGGTCCAAGCGCGGCGTGTTCCGGGTTCGCCAACGGGCAGCGCCTATTGGGACATTCCTATTTAGTGACAATCTCGACAGGGATTAAAGTTGGTGTGCCGGTTCGCCGAACGGCATGTTCCTGATCTGAAGGTTCCTTGAACGAAAATCAGGAAGGTCCCCATTATTCCTCAGGATTGGCGTCAGCCGTTGGAGCGAAACGCGAGGAGATATATTGGTGCCGGCTGGAGGAGTCGAACCCCCGACCTGATGCTTACAAGGCAACTGCTCTACCAACTGAGCTAAGCCGGCAATGATTTGGCGCTAGGCCACTTCTTAACTTACTTTGATGATGCGTTCGCTAGACGCGCATCGGCGCGTATTCTAACCGCAATATCTCGCGTTTGAACATAACGGCCACCAACGATCCGATTTACCGGAACAACCCATGGACATTCATTACGGTAACGACTCGACAATCCCGCTTTCTATTGTGCTGCTTGGTCACTAACCGCAAGTCCGCAATCTATCGGTTCGAGGGTGGCAGCGCCCAACAGCGCGGCGGGAAAATCTTTCGTGTCCTCGTGCCCTTCGGACATTGTGGCAAACACGAAATAGTGGTTAGTGGTTTCGAACTTCGGCACCACGATCGGTTTGTAACCTTTTTTATTCATTTCAGCCAAGCGCTTATTCACCGAGTCTTGGGAGCGAAATAGACCGAGGGATATTGTATTTTTGAGTTCCCCTCGGCCGATCAACATATAGTCCGTAACCCCTCCTCGTTCGAGATCATTTAGATTTTGTCGGGCCTCGGCACTGCTAGTAGATTCGAGATAGACCCAAAACGCCCGCCGTTCGCGCACCGTCTCCGTGCGTGTCTCGAGAACGCTCGTTCGCGTGCCGAACCAAGCGCGAACGTTTTCAAGCTGTTCGCTCGTCGTGATGGGCCCAATGCTAAAACAGTTATTCGACGAATTACCCAGCGAATTTCGCGTGGTTTTTATGTTGCCATGGGCAGGGTCCGTTGCACTTTTTATGTCAGCAGTGGCGCTGGTGTCGTTGCGACGTGCGGGTCGCTCCGAAAGCTCGGAAACCAGCCTTAAGCTTGGCGTATGCGCGGGCAAGGGTGGAATTTCGATCCGGGCAGTCGCGGAGTTGCGTATGTGGTCGCTCATCTGCCAGCCCAACAATAGGACATTTCCAAGGAGAAATATTATCGCGATCCACCTCATACTGGTTCGCTGGCAGCGAACATAAGGCCTTGTAAGACTAAGTCCGGTACCAGGCGAAATTCGATGTGGCAATGTTTCATTATCTCGGTAGCGCCACCACCCGTAATCACCCAGTCCGGCGTCCCATCCAGCGAAGTGGCGATCGCTCGCGCTGCTCGTTCGATGCCACCAACCACGGCGTCGATGCAACCGTTCGAGATAGCGCACGCAGTGTTGGTGGCAATGCCCTGTGTGTGTTCGATTGAATCTAAGCGCAGGCGGGCCGTGTTACGGGTCAGGCTATCGACCATTAATTCCAATCCAGGGGCGATGGAACCGCCTAAATGGACGCCGCTATCAGACACGACATCCAGCGTGATGGCAGTACCCGCATCGACTACAACGACCGCGCGCCGCGCTAATTGATAAGCCGCGAGCGCTGCTAGCCATCGATCGACGCCTAGTTTTGTTGGGTCGTCGTATTGTGTTGTCATCCCGGCCGCCCGGCGGCTAACTTGCACAAACGTCGGTGTCATTGCCCACGCTTCATCGATCCATCGAGTCAGTTTGGCTGCAATTTCGGCACCCGCAACGTTTGAGACGAATACTGAAGTCGGCGTCTCAGCGTCTTTCCATTGGACCGGGAGTAAATCCGACTCAGTTGGGACCGGCGCGTACAGATCGATCATGCCGTTTAGGTACACGGCAGATTTTATACGGGAATTGCCTGCGTCTATGAGCAGCATTAGACCGACTTATTCATCACAATGTGGCCTGATAAATACGGCTCTGTTATTCCGTCATGCTCAAGCAACAACGTCCCGTCAATTCCGATACCACGAGCGATGCCAGTGACGGTCCGATCCGGCAGTTCGATTGTAATCTGCCGGTCGGCGAGTAAATCGTAATGTTGCCATTCAGAGCGATAATGTTCGAAGCCAGCGCGTTCGAAATCCGTTAGCACGCTCGTCAATTCGTCGATGATTTTGCTCGCGACTTTATTTCTCGATGGGCTAGACGCACACGCAGCGCTGACATGAGTGATGGGTTCGTTAATTCGCTCGCGGGCATCGCTCGACAGCGTGACATTAACACCCACGCCAATCGCGACGGTACACGGCCCCCCGAACTCTGATCGCATCTCAATTAGTATGCCAGCAAGCTTAGCATCGTGATGATAGATATCATTCGGCCACTTCAGTTTCAACTCCGTCGCGCCACAACGGTTTAATGCGCGAACTATCGCGACTCCAACCACTAAACTTAAAGCCGATAGCGATGAGGGTAGCGAATTAAAGCACCACCCGAGCGACAAACAGAGACCACTACCGGGCGGCGCGAGCCAACTCCCACCCCGGCGGCCACGTCCGCGCGTTTGGTACTCGGCTAACCACGCAACGCCGTGAATGGTCTGCTTAGTTGCTAAATCGAGAAGACGTTCGTTCGTCGAATCCGTGATGCGATCAACACGTAGGTCGCGGATAACGGCCCGTGTTTGGGTTGCCAAACCACTACTAATAAGGCGTTGGTCGAGAAATTCGTAGCCGCCCGGGATCCGGTAACCTTTGCCAGACACGGCATGGATCTCGACGCCCTCTGCCTGCAAACGTTTTACTTGAGCCCAAACCGCACCACGCGAGATCCCTAGATCGACGGCGATATTTTCTCCCGAGTGGACGTGGCCGTCTTGCAACCTCTCTAACAAGACGAATGCTTTTCGCATAGTTCGCAGACTTTTCGCTACCTTATCTCAGAATCGTCTGGTCCTCGGATTCGTCATCATCTTCATCATCAAATTTCGGTCGCTTTGGTAGTTTCACCGTTTCGCCCGGATCCATTCCCGCATTAGGCTCGTCTGGCACTTGGAACGGTAGGACTGTCGCATCTTCGTTCGTGAGCTTAACTGTTCGACCTTCGAACATTGATGTACTCATAAATGCTTCTAATGTGACATCACCTTCGTCGGCAGATGCCGGGCGCGGCATCGTAGGAGGAATGGTTGGCGGCGCGTCAAACGAATCTGTTTCAAGAAATTGCTCTAAGGTCAGATCATTGGGATCGTCAAGTTTCCGGGTACCTGATTGCACCACCGTATCCAAGTCACCAAAGTCATTTCCGTCTGATTGAGCATCTAAAATTGCACCCGCTTTTTCAAGCTTTTCGTCAAGCGAAACCTGATCTGGATCGATATCAAACATTCCATTGCCGTCGTCTCCAAATGACGGATTGGATTCCTCGTCGGACGTTGGCCCAACCGTATTGTCGTCAAAAAACGCCGAGGCTTCGGCATCAAAATCGCCCGCCGCTTGAGACTTTGGCGATTCACCTACACTGAGTTCTTCGTCATCATCCTCTGGTTCAACCGCATTCTCGAAATCTTCAAGTTCAGCGGAGGAAATATTTTCATCCGTGTCGTCAAGTACAGGTGGCGAGCGCGGCACATCAAAAATAGCACTGTCCCCACCTTCAATGGTCTGCGCGCCTGAATCGATAAGCTTATCAGAGTCTCGTGGCTTTAATTGAAAACTCTCGTCACTGGCACCGGCTAAATCAAATATATCGGCATCAGCGAATGCTGCTGCGGGCCCGGACGCTGCTTCTATACTCCCGCTAGCGGCTCTCCCACGCGTTTCATCGATACGCGCGGCGAGATCCGTGGCGGAAGTCGCAGCGATTGTCGCGGCGGTTGCCACGATCGTCGCTTCAGCGGGATTCGGATCGGTGAAGACGGTGTGGAAACCGTCATCCATATCAGGTTGTGAGAAATCGAAATCGTATTTATGAAACCTGATCTTGTCACCGTGTTTGAGTTGATGCTCGCCACTGATCCGTTCGCCGTTGACGAACGTTCCATTGACACTGCCTTGATCAACGATCCAGAAAGAGTAATCTTTAAATTTGATTACGGCGTGCCGCCGCCCAACGGTTCCTTTATTCACAACCAAATAATCGAGATGCTCAGTATCCAACCCGGCGACGCGACCCACCATCATTGGTTTTTCGTTGAGCCGGAAAGACTGGTGATCGGTATAGCCGTGGACGTCATTGATATAAGCTTCTGGGACGAGCAGATCAGACGATGTCGCAACCGCGGCGGGCGCCGCAGGCGACGCACTTTTGGGAGTCGCTATTTGCTTCGATTTTTTGCTGCGCATCACATACCAAACGACAAGTCCCACCAGCAGCAGCAAAATTGCGGCGGCGCTGAGTAACGGGACCATTGTGGACGGTTTTGCGTCTTGCATTGATTCGTCACCCGGAAACACGATTTCCGGCACATTCCCTGGTTCAAGCTCCGGACTGCCGTCAGCAGATGGTGGAGAACCAACGAGTTCTTGAGCTAGCTGTTCCATCGGGACACCCGTCTCAGCTGAGATCCCTTCGAGCGCGCGGCGCTCATCCGCACTCAAACTCGCTAAAAATTCGGCTGGCGACATCTCCTGCAACTGCGCTTCAGCAGGCACCGTATCATCTGGCAATGGGGTAACAACCGCCGAATCATCGATTGCGGGCTCAGGTTCTGGTTCCGGAACGGGCTCGGGTTCCGGTACGGGTTCGGGTTCCGGTACGGGTTCAGCATTTAGCTTCTCAGTAAGCTCAGAAAAGACTTGGTCCAAATCCGAGGGTCCCATAGCGCGAAAATACTCGCCACCGCTTTTCTTGGCGAGTGACTGGATCAGAAAATAATCTGCGTTCTCTGTAAATGCGATCGCGAAAACTTTGATATTGTTGTCTGCGACGTCGACGGCTAGCTCATCACGCAGCCATTTCGTCTTCTCAATATCGGCTTCCGGGTTCCCGGTATCCACGATGCCATCGGTCATGAAAATTATAAATTGGTCGGCGCCATCGCGCGGATGAGTTTTTAGCTCGTAGATCGCTCGTTCAACCGCGGCCGGGCTGTCGGTCAGCTGACCGCGATAGTCGACATTGTCGAGACTTTTTATCAACGCCGATTTTGTCGCTTCATCGACAGGCATTAGCGGAATTCTTTGCTTGACGTCTTCGTCGAAGATGATCACACCGGCGCGATAGTTTTCATCCAGCGTATTTATAAAAGCCGTGACGGCGCCCTTGGCGAGAAATTGCGGATCGTTCTTGCGCATGCTGCCGGAGTTGTCGAGGACCAGCATGACATCTTTTTGGGGCGCCGCATGGACCGCAGTGGCGAATAAAAAGAGCAGACTTAGGCCGCAGTTCCATAATTTCGCTGACAACTTATTCATGACTGTTTGTTCTCCAACGTGCATCGGTCGTTAATTATCCTTCTCCTTCGGCGATTGAACGTGAGCTGTCCGTGCACCATTCGCTCCACGAACCGCAGTACAACCGTGGCTCATCCAGGCCTGCGTGTACTTGTGCCAGTATATTATGGCAAGCCGAGACACCGGACCCACAATAATGCACCGTTTCGCTGTGCGGTAGTTTACCTAAACTTGCTGTAAATGCGTGTTGCAACTCGAGGGGCTGACGAAATTTACCCTGCTGCGTCAGGTTTCCTAGGAAAAAATGATTCTTTGCACCGGGAATATGTCCCGCGCGTGGATCTAGAGGTTCAAATTCGCCACGGAAACGCGCAGGTTCGCGAGCGTCGACGAGGTTCCATCGAGATGAGATATCGTCGATCGACACCAGCCGTTCAGTGCGCGGCTGGCCGAGAAACGCAGACGCACTCGCTGTATGCTCACCTTGTTCGGCTGGTAGTTCAGCGTCTACCCATTGCTGCCAACCACCATCTAAAACCGCCGCGCCTTGATGCCCCAAATAACGCAACATCCACCAAGCGCGCGCTGCGAAAATTCCGTTTGTTGCATCGTAGAAAACAACTTGCTGGCGTGCATCGATGCCTAAACGTGAAAATACCGCATTCATTTCGTCCGTGGATGGCAACGGGTGGCGACCATGACCGGTTTTTTTATCGCCACTCAGATCGCGTTCTAGATCGGCGTAAACAGCGCCCGGCACATGCGCTTCCTTATACTGGCGATAACCCGCATCGACATCGGCAAGATCAAAGCGACAGTCGATTACGCGAACGCTCGCCGCGCTAACCAGTCGCTCGAGCTCGTAGGCTCCGATGAGTGTGGTAAACATAGCATCAACGTCCCGATGTTTTGGCGTATTCTATCGCCTGTCGATCATTAGCGCTTGTTCAAACTCACGATCTTCAGAACCGCGGTGTGTTGTTGGCACAATTTGAGGGACTCGTCATCAGACGCCATGTTGAAGTTCTTAATTATCGTGCTGATGCTCCCTTTGTCCGGATGTGGATCGCTTAGTTACTACCATCAAGCGATAAGTGGCCATTGGGACTTAATGAGTCGACGGATCGCTATCGATAAACTCATTTCAACTCCAGCGACGGACCCCGAACTGAAGCGCAAGCTATTACTCGTTTCTGCGGCTCGTGATTTTGCGTCCCATGAATTAAACCTTTCTGACAACGGCAGCTATCGTAGTTATGCAGACTTAGGTCGCGAGTACGTAGTTTGGAATGTATTCGCCACGGGAGAACTATCGCTCGAACCTGTACCTTCGTGTTTTATTCTGGTTGGGTGCCTGAGTTACCGAGGTTTTTTCGATCCTGACCACGCACTCGCCCATGCGAACGCACTGAAACGCGAGGGATACGAGGTGTTTGTCGCCGGCGTAGCTGCCTATTCAACCTTAGGCTGGTTCGACGATCCAGTGCTCAACACCATGCTGGTCTGGGACGATGAACGCATCATCGAAGTTATTTTTCACGAGCTTGCCCATCAATTACTGTATGCCAAGAATGACTCCGTATTTAATGAAAGTTTCGCAACCATCGTGGCCGACGTTGGGGTCGAACGGTGGCTGCAGTCGAATCAGGCTAGCGTGAGTGAACACCTGACGCGCTACACCCGGCGCGAGCAGTTCAACGAGCTATTGCTGCGCTATCGTTCAAAACTCGACTCCATTTACAAAGGCGTCCAAACTGACGAGCTAAAGCGCTTCGCGAAATCTGAAGTTTTTCGCCAACTCGCAGCGGACTATGCCGTCTTAAAACAAGATTGGGGGAACTACACCGGATACGACAGCTGGATGAACTCAGATTTGAACAATGCAAAGATCGCCTCGGTCGCGACGTATCATGATTACGTCCTGGGATTGCGGACTATATTGAACGATGTTGACAATGATTTGACGCGATTTTACGCGATCGCGAAATCTCTGGCCTTGCTGCCGGAAATTCAAAGGCAACAATGTTTAAGCTCATCACACGGCGGGAGCAGTTGCGCCAATGAGTTCACGACGAACGAATAGGAAAACGAAGTATTCAGACCTTGTCGTCGCGCTATTGCTCGGCTGCACAATCTGGGGCTGCCCTGTTTCACGTGCCGACGCCGAGGGCGTCCCGCAGCTCGTTCGCGAGCCCGCGCGCGGTCTGTTTCTAGTTGCGACTAAAAACCTACGCGATGGGAATTTTTCGAATACGGTTGTTCTGCTGACGGACCACAGCATCGCCGGCTCCGTCGGTCTAATCATCAACCGCGCGTCGAATGTTTCGGTGGTATCGATAGTTCCGAATCTGCGTTCGCTCGCCGATGCCGACGCGAAGTTGCATTTCGGGGGACCAGTAAGTCTTCATTCCGTGCGAATTCTCGTCAAGAGCCCCGTGAACATCCCCTCGTCCGAGCAATTAATGAAGAACCTATACTTCGTGAACAGCGTTGCCGTCTTGCACGCTTTGTTGCAGAGCGACCAAACAATTGCCGAACGTACAATGAGATATTACGCCGGCTATGCGGCATGGAGCCCCGGACAGCTTCATCGAGAGATCTCTCGCGGCGATTGGCGGCTCATCGCCGCAGACATCAACACGGTATTTGCCGACGACGTGGAGGTGATCTGGCAAAACATCGCAGAGCAACTGGAAGGGACTTGGGTTCTACTAGACAATGATTCGAGAATTTCTTATCCATAACGATGCAAATGTGAATATAGTCACGGATTGCTTTCCGCCTTATATTCACAGCGGCAAGCGAGCATATAATTGTGACGAGATTGGCACGTCTGCCGTGGCCAAGCGACCGCAAATGCGAAGTGGGCGACATTATCGAAACGTTTAATTCGGGGCTATACAAAGTTTGAGCGTACTGAATAAACTATTCGCAAAAGCGCTTTCACTCGAAGTCGCCGGCCAGGAAATCTCATTCAGCACGTTAGCTGAAGTCGAATTTGCCTTGTCGGGTCGCACCGATGTCCCGGCTAAGAAAATTGCAGAAATGGTGGGGCTTACCCTGCACGAACTGCGCAAAGAAGCCAAGGCGATAAAAACCGTTGAGCAACAGTTCGTTGACGTGCTGTCGCGCTCTATCGAAGATTCAGGCCGTATCACCCAGTACTTGCGAAGCTTGGACGTCCACGTGTTCTCCCAAGATCACCACTGGCGCGACATCATGCGCTCGCTGGATGCCAAGGACAAAAGCTACGACGATGTGCGTCGCATCGCCCTAGTCAAATACATGCAATACCTTCGCTCCCGGCAAGATGTCATTAAGCAGACTTACAAAGTTAAGAAGCGTGAACGACAGTTAATTGAAGCTCGTAGCGACACTACTGTTATGGCGGACGCGGAATACTCGTTTGATCACGACGGTGCAGACCCGGCCTTTGGACTCCGAGATACGGTGATTTTTGACTCCGTGATAATAGAGCAGCAGTCGGATACAACGAGTGAGTTTGCTCGATTGCCGAAAGGGGAACCGCAAATAGTAAATTTGGACGAGGGGCAGCGGGTTAGTATTCGTTTTTCCAAACATGCATTCCAAATTGCAAATAGAGCGAACCAATTAGTCATAATTGATGATCAAAATCGAGAATATTTGTTGCAAGAAGGTAAGAATATTATTGGCAGGGATAGCGTCTGCAATGTCGTTATCGATAACGTCTATCGCGACGTTTCACGCATACATCTAATCGTCGAACAAGTAGAGCCTAATCGTATTCGCTTTACCGATTTGTCTTCGCACGGAACATTCTTACCACACCGCTACCTCGGCGCGTTATTACAGTCATAGCCCCACCTGCTACTCGACCCGCGCTCGGACCAAACCGTGCGTCGACTCAACTGACCCGCCGGTTAATAGCGATAAGGTCTATAAATAGATAAATTTAATATTTTTTATTCTAAGAACATTTCGCTAGTATCCTCGCGTCGCTTCACTGGATTTCGAGGATATTGTCATGCACATCACGTTCGTAAAGAAGATCACTAATACAGGCGAGGCATGCCGTAAATGCGCGGACGTTGAGCAACGATTGCGAGACAGCGGCTACTGGAACGCGATCGATGCCGTGTTGGTCGCGGACCAACGCGATCCCAACAGCGCCGGTAATCACCTCGCTGATGCCTACGGCGTCGAGCGAGCGCCTTTTTTCGTGGTCGAAGACGACAGCGGTGGAATCTCGGTATACACCGTATATTTCAAATTCGTTGATGAGGTATTGGACAAGCTTGTTCCTGTCCTGGCTACGTACGAGACTGCGTGCGCCTAGGCTGAGCGCACGCGCGCTGACCGGCGAGCGTGAAAACCTCGATCCTTCGGAGCTAACAGCTCGGCAAACTGGACTCGGGAATTAATTTATCGATCTCTTCCTTCGTCTTTAACTCAAGTGCCTTCTGGATGACGTCGCGGGTTAAGTGCGGCGCGAACAATGTGATGAAATCGAGCATGTAAGCGCGCATGAACGTTCCCCGACGAAATCCTATCTTAGTGACGCTGTAGTCAAATAAATGACTCGCGTCGAGCGCTTTTAAACCCTGATCAACTAACGGGTCGTACGCAAGCGATGCAACGATCCCGATGCCGAGTCCCAGTTTTACGTAAGTTTTAATGACATCCGCGTCCACGGCTGTAAATACAACTTTAGGGGACAGACCGATTTCGTGAAAAGCCTGGTCCAATTGCGACCGACCCGTGAACCCAAAAACATAGGTGACGATCGGATACTGCGCTATCGCTTCAAGCGTGACTTTGTCCATGGACGCAAGTGGATGACCGTCAGGAACAATAATACTGCGGTTCCATCGATAACACGGCAACATGATTAAGTCGTCAAACAATTCCAACGCTTCCGTCGCGATGGCGAAATCTACGTTCCGATTCGCAGCCAATTCTGAAATTTGCATCGGCGTCCCTTGATGCATGTGCAACGAGACGTGCGGATAACCCTTAATGAACTTCTCAATGGTCGGCGGCAGTACGTAGCGCGCTTGGGTATGGGTCGTTGCGATCGAGAGGCTGCCTCTGCTGTCGTCACAATGCTCCGCAGCAATGCGTTTGATATTCTCAACCTGACCTAGAATCGATCCTGAGACGCGAATAATTTCTTTACCTGCCTCAGTGATTTCCGTCAGATGTTTGCCGCTACGTTGGAAGATCTGCACGCCGAGCTCGTCTTCGAGCAAACGGATCTGTTTACTCACGCCGGGCTGCGAGGTATACATGCTTTCCGCGGTTGCCGATACGTTCAGCTCGTGCTTCGAGACCTCCCAAATGTATCTGAGTTGTTGTAGCTTCATGGTCTAATCCCTGTGCAATTCGTTATAAGAAGTCTGTTATCTATGACTGTCTAGTATAAACGAATACTCGTCCTCGTCAGCGTATCGCGCGAGATGAATGCCATATCGACGATAGATCTGATCACCGTAGAATATGGCGTTGTCTGGATAAAATAATTTTAACCTGGGAGAACTTCGATGTTAAAAGCGACTGCAAATAAACCGCTAACCACGGCCATGGTTGGCTCATTTCCGAAACCATCATGGTTTACCCAAAATCTCGACGGCCGGCCGTTTACGGTGGCAATGGGTGATTCGCAGTATCGCGAACAATATTTGGACTCCGTTGCTTGCTACATCAGTGAACAAGAACGCGCCGGTCTCGACGTCTTAGTGGACGGCGATACAAGATTCGACCTTGAAGTTGGCGGTCGCTCGTGGTTTTTTTACACGATCGAACGATTGAATGGAATTTCTGGGTTCAGGGATTCGTCGCACTTTCTAGATTACGGCGGTATGAAGCCTGGACACATCTTGTATGAAGTTCAAGAATCGTGGACGCCGCCCGTCGTGACGGACAAAATTACTGGCGGCGCACTCAATTTCGTCGAAATATGGAAAACTGCCCAAAAAATGAGCGATCGGCCAGTCAAGTTCGGCTCGATTTGCGCCACGTGTTTACCCATGATGCTATGGAACGAACACTACCCGAGCGATGAGGAAATGATCATGGATATTGCGGCCGCCATGAACGAGCAATATCGCGGGCTTTCCGATGCAGGTTGTCCCATCATCCAGATTGAAGAACCCGTTCATCATTTCAGCTGCAATACGGAACCACCATGCACCGACAAAGATCTCGCGTTCTACACGAAAGCATTCAATCGCCAAGTTGAAGGCGTGGAATCCGAAATTTGGGCGCACACCTGCTGGGGAAATCCTAATCAGCAAAGTTTTTACTGGGAAAGACCAAGCTATGAGCGTTCCCTACCTTATTTTCTCGAAATGAATTGTGATGTCCTGATGCTGGAATGCGGGAGCAATCAAGCACGTGATATCAAATTATTAGAGAAATATAAAACAGACAAAAAGATCGGAATCGGGGTGGTCGATCACACCCGTACAACCGTCGAAACGCCAGAAATGGTGGCATCGACGATCAGGCGTGCGCTGGAATACGTACCAGCGGAACGCCTTATCATCACGGCAGATTGCGGGTTCGGTCGCGAAGGTCTTTCGCGGCGGATCGCCCACTTTAAATGTGTGTCGCTGGTACTCGGAACAAATATCGTGCGACGGGAGCTTGGGCTGGAAGAAGCGCGTTGTCGCGTCGCCGATCCAGCATACGCATTCCACCAAGGGGATTAATCCTGTTTATCGCGATGTGATTTTCAGGCCTTGGACGCCCATATAGGTGATGGACGATAACGTGGGTAGCACCTCCAGTCGCGATCAAGCTAAATCAATGTTACGGCCGCTCCCAGTACTGGGAGCGGCCGCATTTTATTCTAGATACTGACTGATTAAGCGTGCATCGATTGGTAGTCCTTGATCAGTGCCAGCATTTTGTCCTTGAGTGAAAGTTTCTCCTTCTTGAGTTCTTCTAGATCTAATTGCTCCATCGCATGGGTGACACCGTTGGCACCTTGTACTTTTAACTTCAACACGGTGTGCTTGTCGTATAAACGCCGAAACTCACTGCTTTCTGTTAACAACACATCGACAGTATTCTGCTCATTTTCGAACATGGGATCTCCTTTCGATTTCGCCAACAAATTATTCGCGTCTCTTATAAAACGTAGTTCACAGACCCAACATCGACAAGCGAAAGACAACAAATATAGTGGCCTAATTACTAAGTGACTGAATTCCCTACGAATTGAATTTGAATTCTGGCCCAAACCGCCAAGCAAAATGTAACAATATGATTTTTATATATTTTTGTTCCTCGTTCGGAACGAATCGGTCGCTTTGACGAGTGCCGTGGCGATGGCTGGTTCGAACGCACTGTGCCCGGCGTCCGGCACAATGCAAAATTCCGCCTCCGGCCAGCGACGGTGTAATTCCCACGCGGTAGCCATAGGACATACAACATCGTAGCGGCCTTGTACGATAACGGCAGGAATGTGCCGCACTCGGTAGGCGTTATCGAGTAGTTGGGTATCGCTCGAGAAGAATCCGCGGTTGACGAAGTAGTGGCATTCGATACGCGCAAACGCGAGCGCGAATTCCGGATCGACAAATCGTGTGAGTTCCTCACCGTCGACTAGCAAACGGCTCGTGCTACCTTCCCAGACGCTCCATGCTTGGGCGGCGCGCAACCGTTCTTGTTTATCGCTCCCAGTCAGGCGCCGGTAGTACGCAGTCATAAGGTCGCACCGTTCGTCCTCAGGAATGGGCGCTAGGTAAGCTTCCCAAGCGTCCGGAAACAAACTACTCGCGCCGGCTTGATAAAACCACTCGAGTTCACTTCGCCGCAAAGTGAAAATTCCCCGTAAAATAATTTCGGAAACTTGGGCGGGATGAGATTGAGCGTAGGCTAACGCTAACGTGGAGCCCCACGAACCACCAAAAAGTTGCCAGGAATAAATGCCCAAATGGGCGCGTAAACGCTCCATGTCGGCGACCAGATCCCACGTCGTATTCTGTTCAAGGCAACAGTGAGGAGTAGACTTCCCGCAGCCGCGTTGGTCGAACACAATGATACGGTAGGCATCAGGGTCGAAAAATTGACGCACTCGCGGATTCGAGCCACCGCCAGGTCCGCCGTGAATAAATACCACTGGCTTGCCCTTGGGGTTGCCGGATTGCTCATAGTAAATCGAATGTAAGTCTGAGACTTCGAGCATGCCGCTAGCAAACGGCTCAATCGGCGGATACAAATCAGGTTCGCTCGCCCAGCTTAATTGTTGTGTCATCGATTCGTTATCAATGCGTCGACGGAAAGTTGGAATCTTCTGGCATCGAACCGCTTTAGGCAAGTTGGCATCAATTGCGATTTGGATCTCACAGGGAGCTGGAATCGAGCCCTCGTTTTCGGTTTGCGCTCAAGTCAGACCGAGGCCGCCGCATCCGGGGTGACAGACGAAGTCGAACCCACCGCGATCATTACCCAAGCAATATTCGTCCAGTACGACCCGTAGAACGCGAGATGCGCGTTTAACGGAAACCAAGCGACGAACCCGACTATCAAGCATACGGCCGCCGCCTTGTCATCTAAGCGTCGACGCCACAGACGTGAGATCAATAAAATCAAGCATGCGCCATAAGCAAGCAACCCGATTACTCCCGTTTCGACCAGCACTTCGAGCATCATCAGATGCGGATGAGTTTGGCCCGTGGTCCCGCGCAAGATCCAAAAGTCATCGGGCTTTGCATAGCTAACATAGACCGTGCGGAAACCACGCGGCCCGATCCCATTTAACCAGTTCGATCGCACAATTGAGAGTCCAGTGCTCCACAAGCTTAAGCGATGCGATGTCGCTATATCTGCCGTTTCAAAGTCCGAAGAAAAAATACCTAAGGTGTTTGTGACTTGAGTGCGGATTTTGGGAACGCTACACAGCGCGACGCAAATCAATGCCACAAAGACGCCGCTACTAAGTGCGCTAAAACGTAGATTGGCGCGACTTGGTCGGAAGAAGCACGCAAGGTAGGTGATAAACGCGGCGGCCAACATGATCCACGCGGTTCGCTTCAGCGAGAATGACACGACAACAAACAGCGGCAACAACAGCAGCCACGCCCAGCGCGACCGCGCTGCTAACTGACTGACAGCGTATAAGTACAGTGGCGCAAACACGGAAATTACGAGTCCTAAGCGCTGCTTGGGATAGAACATCCCTTTCAGCACCGAGCCGTCGTATGGATAGCCAAACAGATTTTTCCCGCTAATCAGCTGAACGATGCTATCGAAGCACCAAAATCCGACAATGACACCGATTCCAAGTAAGACAATGCGTCGGACTATGAGGTCGCGTAACATATAAGAAATGTAGAGGGCGGCCGGCAAATAATGGAGATAAAGCCCCGTCGTTTTAACCGCGCGAGTGGGATCCGCTGCGTCCGGGAGCGACAACAGCATCGGAACCCACACGCACGCAAAAATACTTAACAGAAACTTGGCGTTCGCATTCAACAAGATGTTTTTTGGGTTGCGAACTATTTCCCAGCTGCCGAGCAGGAACAATACTCCGATCGGATAATGCGAGAAATTTTCGTTTGCCAGTCCAGCGACGGCGAGCAGTATGAGGAGAGCTGGAGCGTACCTAACGAACGACATCATATTTTTTCGTCCTAATGTTAGGTTGGGACAACGTTCCTGCCCTTTTTACAACTATTCGAATTGAACGTAAGCACAACGAAATAAATGAAAAAATTTACTTTGCAATTGC
>JAQCEL010000103.1 GCA_027618655.1 Pseudomonadota bacterium
AGCTCAATTGGCAGAGCGGCGGTCTCCAAAACCGCAGGTTGGGGGTTCGATTCCCTCCTGGCCTGCCAAACATGCGGCGGAAATAACGTCGTTGGCCTGTAACTTTAAGAAGATTTAGTGACGCATAAATGAGCAAAAACGCCCAAACTGTTGCTTCACCGCTAGATACAGCGAAACTCGCGGTGGCCTTGATAGTTTTGCTTGGCGCGTTAGTTGGATTTTACTACTACGCGGAGGTATCGAAGTTAATTCGCGTAATCAGTTTGATAGCCGCCGTTGGTATCGCCGCTGTGATCGCGTTACAAACTGAGAAAGGCCGCTCGCTATCGTCATTTGTCAAAGAATCGCAAACAGAGGTTCGAAAAGTAGTTTGGCCGACGCGCCAAGAAACCGTTCAAACCACACTTGTGGTGATGGTTGTGGTCGTCGTTATCGCTATATTTTTATGGCTATTAGACATGGGACTTGGCGGAATCGTCAGTTATGCCATGGAACAAAAGGGGTAATTGGGACTCATGGAGTGGTACGTCGTACATGCGTATTCGGGGTTCGAAAACCACGTAAAGCGTTCGCTAGAAGATCGCATCATGCGAAATAATATGGCGGACCAGTTTGGCCAAATTTTAGTACCTACTGAAGAAGTCGTGGAGATGCGCGACGGTCAGAAGCGCAAAAGTGATCGGAAATTTTTCCCCGGCTACGTGCTCGTTGAGATGGAGATGGGAGACGACTCCTGGCATCTCGTAAAAGACTGTCCAAAGGTGATGGGTTTCATTGGCGGAACAAGCGACCGCCCGACCCCAATTACCGAGCGCGAAGCGCAGACGATATTAAATCGAATTCAAGAAGGTACTGAAAAACCAAGACCGAAAGTTCTATTCGAAGTCGGTGAATTAGTCCGCGTCAATGATGGCCCGTTTACCGACTTTAATGGTGTCGTCGAAGAAGTTAATTATGAAAAGAGCAAACTCAGAGTAGCCGTTTCCATTTTCGGTCGATCGACACCGGTTGAATTGGAATTTGGACAAGTTTCAAAAGACTAATCCTTGCTCGGCGTGAGCCTGGCATAAAGTTTAATAGACGGGGAGCCGTAAGGCGCTTGGACCCGAGGAGCGAGTACAGTGGCAAAAAAGATTGACGCCTATATTAAGCTGCAGGTAGCAGCCGGTCAGGCAAATCCGAGTCCGCCCGTAGGTCCAGCACTTGGGCAACGTGGCGTGAATATCATGGAGTTTTGCAAAGCGTTCAACGCTAAGACTCAGAACTTAGAACCCGGGCTTCCCACACCTGTAGTGATCACGGTGTTTTCCGACAAAAGCTTCACTTTCATTACCAAAACGCCACCAGCCTCGGTGCTGCTGCGCAAAGCCGCAGGCGTACCAAAAGGTAGCAACACGCCCAATACGGTGAAGGTTGGTAAAGTAAACCGCGAACAACTCGAAGAGATCGCGAAAACGAAAGATCCAGATTTAACCGCGGCAAGTATCGATGCGGCAATTCGTACCATTGCCGGCACTGCACGCAGCATGGGTCTCGACGTAGAAGGTGTATGACAATGGCAAAGCCAAGTAAAAGAATGCGAAATATTGCCGAGAAAATCGGCGATCGAAAATTACCGAGGCCGCTCGATGAAGCCCTTCAAGTTTTGAAAGAAGTCGCGACGACAAAGTTTGACGAAACGATCGACGTGGCGGTAAATCTAGGCGTCGATCCGCGGAAATCCGATCAAGTTGTGCGCGGCGCTACCGTCCTACCGAATGGTACTGGCACGCAAGTCCGTGTTGCACTGTTCGCTGACGGTGATGAGGCCGAGGCGGGACGTGAAGCAGGTGCAGATATTGTTGGGATGGACGATCTCGCTGCGGACGTCAAACAAGGAAAAATGGACTTTGATGTCGTCATCGCGACCCCCTCATCGATGCGAATCGTCGGACAACTTGGGCAAATTTTGGGCCCTCGCGGATTGATGCCGAACCCGAAAGTGGGAACGGTTACGAAAGACGTTGCACTGGCGGTAAGGAACGCCAAGGCTGGACAGGTTCGTTACCGGACGGACAAAGCTGGAATTATTCATTGCGCGATTGGAAAGGCGTCCTTTGAAGTACCCGCATTACGGGAGAATTTGCAGGCTGTGTTAGCGGATCTGCATAAAGCAAAACCAAGCGCCGCGAAAGGCGTCTACGTACGGGGCATCACGGTTTCGTCAACCATGGGGCCCGGCGTAGCTGTGGATGGTGCTTCGGTCTGAATGCGATCTGCGTGAGCTACGATGATCTCGGTCGTATGTGGTCTTGTTGAGAACTTTGGGCTATCGAGTTCGCTCGGTAGACGTCAGAGACCGTAGGTCTCACTGATAATTTAACGACTGGGATGAGTCGTGCAATCGGAAAATTGCCCGGCCAGCCCTCGCGAATCATTATCAGTGAGGTAATTGCAGTTAGCAGCCTACGTAGGCGGTGCTCCCATTCAGGTTACTACCTGGTAAGGGCATCGAGGGAATAGTCGTAATTCTTAACGGATATGCGGCTATGTCCGAATCGATGATGGCAGATTTTCTGCTGAAATAAGGAACGGTAGCCCAACGTCGATCGTGGGGTGCCCTACCAGGAGAAATTACGTGAGTCTGACTTTAGAGCAAAAAAAACGTGTTGTTGCCGAAGTCAATGAAGTAGCAGCTAGTTCGCAGGCCGCAATTGCCGCGGAATACTTAGGACTGTCGGTCTCTGACATGACGGAGCTAAGAGTTCAGGCGAGAGCGCAAGGCGTACGGGTGCGGGTGGTAAAAAATAGTCTAGCGCGCCGTGCGTTCGCGGGGACGGATTTCGAATGCTTAGCCGATTCGTTAACTGGTCCGTTGCTATTGGTTTTTTCTGGGGAAGATCCTGGTGCTGGTGCACGGATCGTCCAAGATTTTGCCAAAACGCACGAGCGTCTAGTCACAATCGCGATCGCCTTCGCTGGTGAAGTACGACCAGCGTCTGATCTGAAATTGTTGGCATCAATGCCAACAGTCGATGAGGCACGAGCGCAATTACTCGCCGTTATGGCAGCACCTGCGACGCAGTTGGTACGAACCTTGGCTGAGCCGGCCGGACAATTTGTTCGCGTTTTAGCCGCTTATCGCGACCAAAAACAAGCCGCTTAATCATTGCACAACGCATACAACGATACTTTAGGAGAAACCTGAAATGGCAGTTTCGAAAGAAGATTTGATCGAGACGCTCAGCAACATGAGCATATTAGAAGTCACCGCATTGGTGTCTGAACTGGAAGAAAAATGGGGTGTATCAGCGGCCGCTGCCGTTGCAGCACCCGTTATGATGGCCGGAGGAGAAGCTGCGGCCGAAGAAGTCAAGGACGAATTTGATGTCGTCATGTCCAGCTTTGGTGAAAACAAGGTATCGGTTATTAAAGCCGTGCGCGCGCTCACCGGGCTTGGTTTGAAGGAAGCAAAGGAACTCGTTGAAGCAGTTCCAGCGACCGTCAAAGAAGCACTATCTAAAGCGGAAGCAGAAGAAGTTAAAAAGACGCTCGAAGAGGCTGGTGCTCAGGTGGATTTGAAGTAGCTCTAAGCTATTGAGATCCAACGGCGTCAAATTATTAGAGATGAACGAGGCGGTCGCGGTCTGCGAGCGCCTCGAATCTGCATTCTTTGTCGTTGCGGTGTTTGCAACGCCGTGCAGCACACCCGTCTGCCCAGACCTCGGACTTCGAGGTAATTAGAGGAACACCATGGCTTACTCCTATACCGAAAAAAAGCGTATCAGAAAGGATTTCAGCAAACGACCGTCGATCCTGGAAGTACCGTATCTACTCGAAACGCAGATCTCGTCCTATCGGAGGTTTTTGCAGCAGCAAGATGATTCGAGTGGGCGCGAAGATATTGGTTTGCACGCGGCCTTCAAGTCTGTGTTTCCGATCGAGAGCTATTCTGGTACAGCAGCTCTGGAATATGTGAAATACCGACTCGGCGAGCCAGTGTTCGATGTCAAAGAATGCCAAGTTCGCGGCATGACCTACGCGGCATCGCTGCGTGTTACCGTTCGACTCGTCATTTATGACAAAGAGTCGGGGTCAGACAAAGCGATCAAAGATGTTCGCGAGCAAGAAGTCTATATGGGCGAATTGCCGCTAATGACCACGAATGGAACGTTCGTGATCAACGGAACCGAACGGGTCATCGTTTCGCAACTCCACCGGTCTCCAGGGGTATTTTTCGATCACGACCGGGGCAAAACGCATTCTTCCGGCAAATTACTATTTTCGGCGCGCGTCATTCCTTACCGCGGTTCGTGGCTCGATTTTGAATTTGATCCGAAAGATCACTTGTACGTTCGTATCGATCGCCGTCGAAAAATTCCAGCCACGGTGTTGCTGAGGGCGCTTGGCTACGGCACGGAAGAAATTCTCGAGATGTTCTTCGAGCGAAATGAGCTGCGACTCGATGGTGACGACGTCTTGCTGAAACTTATCCCGGACAGACTGCGGGGTGAAGCGCTAGATTTCGACTTAACGGACGCTAAAGGAAATGTGATCGTTGAGGCTGAACGACGGATTAACGTACGTCATATCAGGCAGATTGAGGAAGCCGGTCTGACTGAGATTCGGGTTCCGCGAGAATATGCAATTGGCAAAGTCGCTGCCACAGAAATCGTCAACACCGAAACGGGCGAAGTAATTGCGAACGCCAATGACGAAATTACCGAGGAGCGTCTGAACGCAATCATTGCTGCTGGTATCCAAGAAATCCAAACAATATTCGCCAACGATCTTGATCACGGCGCCTATATCTCCGAGACGCTAAGAGTTGATTCGACGACAAATCAGCTCGAAGCCCAGGTCGAAATCTATCGGATGATGCGACCCGGCGAGCCGCCGACCAAGGACGCCGCGGAAAACTTGTTCAAGAACTTATTTTTCTCCGCAGATAGATACGATCTATCCGCGGTCGGTCGAATGAAATTTAATCGTCGAGTTGGACGCGAAGAAGTCGAAGGTGACGGCGTCCTATCGAAAAAAGACATCATCGACGTACTGAGAGTTTTAATTGATATCCGAAACGGTAATGGAGTCGTTGATGACATCGACCATCTCGGGAACCGACGAGTACGTAGCGTCGGCGAAATGGCGGAAAACCAATTCCGCGTCGGACTCGTCAGAGTAGAACGCGCTGTGCGCGAACGCTTGTCGCTCGCCGAATCCGAAGGTTATATGCCGCAAGAGCTGATCAACGCAAAACCTGTCTCTGCGGTGATCAAAGAATTCTTTGGCTCCAGTCAGTTATCGCAGTTCATGGACCAGAACAATCCGTTGTCAGAAGTCACGCATAAGCGGAGAGTTTCGGCTTTGGGGCCAGGTGGACTCACACGCGAACGAGCTGGATTCGAAGTCCGTGACGTACACCCTACGCACTATGGGCGAGTGTGCCCAATCGAGACACCTGAGGGCCCGAACATTGGGCTGATTAATTCTCTGGCGGTATACGCAAGAACCAATAAGTATGGTTTTCTTGAGACACCTTACCGGAAAGTGATTGATCGGAAAGTCACGGCCGAGGTCGAGTATCTATCCGCGATTGAAGAAGGCCAGTTCGTCATCGCGCAAGCGAATGCAGATATTGGTAAAGACGGAATGCTAACCGACAACTTAGTTTCCTCGCGTTATCAAAATGAATTCACCTTGGCGGGACCTGATCGGGTTCAATATATGGACGTCTCCCCGCGTCAAATCGTCTCCGTCGCTGCCGCATTAATTCCATTCTTGGAGCATGACGACGCAAACAGAGCGTTAATGGGTTCCAACATGCAGCGCCAAGCGGTCCCAACCTTACGGGCGGACAAGCCTTTAGTTGGTACTGGCATTGAACGGACTGTGGCGCGAGATTCCGGTGTTACCGTAACAGCATTGCGTGGCGGAATCGTTGATTCCGTGGATGCAAGTCGCATTGTTGTGCGCGTTGACGACGAAGAGACCAAGGCAGGTGAAGCCGGCGTCGATATCTACAACTTAACCAAGTACACACGTTCGAATCAGAACACGTGTATCAATCAACGTCCCTTAGTCAACGCGCAGGACCGTATTGCGGCTGGCGATACCTTGGCCGACGGACCATCTACCGACATCGGTGAACTTGCACTAGGCCAAAATATGTTGGTCGCGTTCATGCCTTGGAACGGTTACAACTTCGAGGATTCGATTCTTATATCGGAGCGAGTTGTTCAAGAAGATCGTTACACCAGTATTCACATCGAAGAGTTAACGTGTGTCGCACGCGATACGAAATTGGGGCCGGAAGAAATATCCGCAGACATTCCAAACGTCAGCGAAGGCGCACTTTCGAAGCTGGACGAATCAGGCATCGTCTATATCGGTGCTGAGGTTCATCCGGGCGACATTCTGGTCGGCAAGGTCACGCCGAAAGGCGAAACCCAATTAACCCCCGAAGAAAAACTTCTGAGAGCAATTTTCGGTGAAAAAGCGTCGGACGTTAAAGATACATCGCTACGCGTTTCCTCGGGAACGAGCGGCACCGTCATAGACGTGCAAGTTTTCACGCGCGATGGCGTAGAGAAAGATGCGCGGGCGCTGGAAATTGAACGCGGTGAATTGGTTCGCGTGAAAAAAGATTTGGACGACGAACTCAGAATTCTCGAAGACGATATTTACCAACGTATCACGAGACTGCTCGTCGGCAAGCAACCTGAAAAAGGCCTGAAAGGGGCCGCCAAGGGCACCAAAATTACTGCCGAGCATTTATCCGAAATCTCTCGTGAAGCCTGGTTCGACATTCGAACGTCAGTTGATGCGATCAACGAGCAGGTCGAGGGACTCGCGCTGCAGATCGCTAGCCACCAAGAAGAATACGAGCGTCGGTTTGAGGAGAAGCGTTCCAAGCTAACCTCCGGTGACGATTTGGCCCCGGGTGTGTTGAAGATGACGAAGGTCTATCTTGCCGTAAAGCGGCGCATGCAACCTGGGGACAAAATGGCCGGTCGCCACGGTAACAAAGGTGTCGTCTCGATGATCGTGCCGATTGAGGATATGCCACATATGGAAGACGGCACCCCCGTCGACATCGTGCTCAATCCCTTAGGTGTGCCTTCTCGTATGAATGTTGGTCAGGTACTTGAAACCCACCTAGGCTGGGCCGCGCGGGGTCTTGGGCACAAAATTGGCAACCTTCTAGATAGCAACGCTGGTGCTGGAAAACTTCGTGATTTCCTTGGCAAGGTGTACAACACGAGCGGAAAAACCGAACAACTGGACGAGTTCAGTGATCCGGAAATTGAAGCGCTATCGGAGAATCTCAGAGGCGGTGTGCCGATGGCGACGCCGGTCTTTGACGGTGCGGACGAAGCCGAAATCAAACGGATGTTGGAACTTGCCGGCCTCCCCGTGAGCGGGCAGACCTCGTTAATCGACGGTCGAACTGGCGAGAAATTTGATCGAGAAGTGACGGTTGGATACATGTACATGTTGAAACTCAACCACTTGGTTGACGACAAAATGCACGCACGATCCACTGGTCCATATAGCCTAGTAACGCAGCAACCATTGGGCGGTAAAGCTCAATTTGGCGGCCAGCGTTTTGGAGAAATGGAAGTGTGGGCACTGGAGGCTTATGGGGCTGCCTACACCTTACAAGAGATGTTGACTGTGAAATCAGATGACGTGAATGGCCGAACGAAGATGTATAAAAACATCGTCGACGGGGACCACCGAATGGAAGCCGGGATGCCAGAATCGTTTAACGTATTGCTTAAAGAACTTCGTTCGCTCGCCATCGACATCGAGCTTGATCGCTAAAATTGAAACGCACCAGTAATTGTTGGTTCCCGACTGAGGAGTAACCATTGTGAAAGACCTACTTGATCTGCTGAAAAGCCAAGGGCAAGTCGAAGAATTCGACGCGATAAAAATCGGTTTAGCATCACCGGAAAAAATCCGGTCATGGTCGTACGGCGAAGTGAAAAAGCCGGAAACGATTAACTATCGCACCTTCAAACCAGAGCGAGACGGTTTGTTTTGCGCAAAAATATTTGGCCCGATCAAAGATTACGAATGTCTTTGCGGGAAATACAAACGGTTAAAGCATCGCGGCGTCGTTTGCGAAAAATGTGGTGTCGAAGTCACCTTAGCCAAAGTGCGGCGCGAACGCATGGGGCATATCGATTTAGCCAGTCCGGTTGCGCACATTTGGTTTTTGAAATCACTTCCGTCGCGTATGGGTCTTTTGCTCGACGTCACGTTGCGCGAAATAGAACGAATTCTTTATTTCGAGGCCTATGTCGTCATCGATCCAGGCATGACAGAACTCGAACGCGGGCAACTGCTTTCTGAAGAGACTTACCTCGACGCAATCGAGCAATACGGGGACGATTTCGATGCCCGCATGGGCGCGGAAGCCGTCTATGAGCTGTTAAAGACGGTTGATCTCGCTGAGGAAATTATCACGATCCGCGAAGAACTCCCGCGCACGAAGTCTGAAACGAAGATCAAGAAATTCACCAAACGCTTGAAGCTAATGGAGGCGTTCCTACAGTCTGGCAATAAGCCGGAGTGGATGGTGATGAAAGTCTTGCCAGTGCTTCCGCCAGAATTACGACCGCTAGTGCCACTCGACGGCGGTCGCTTCGCTACATCCGACCTGAACGATCTCTATCGACGCGTTATAAATCGAAATAACCGCCTGAAGCGCCTCTTAGATCTCAACGCACCCGACATTATTGTCCGCAATGAAAAGCGGATGTTGCAAGAAGCTGTCGACGCGCTACTCGACAATGGTCGTCGCGGACGTGCGATTACCGGAACGAACAAGCTCCCGTTGAAGTCCCTTGCCGATATGATCAAAGGCAAGCAAGGTCGATTCCGTCAGAACCTACTCGGCAAACGAGTCGATTATTCTGGTCGTTCGGTAATCGTCGTTGGGCCAACATTAAAATTACACCAATGCGGATTGCCGAAGAAAATGGCTTTGGAGCTGTTCAAGCCGTTTATTTTTAGTAAGCTCGAACGCCGCGGATTGGCGACGACTATCAAAGCGGCAAAGAAACTTGTCGAGCGCGAAGGTGCGGAAGTCTGGGATATCCTCGAAGAGGTGATCCGCGAACATCCTGTCATGTTGAATCGCGCGCCAACCCTGCATCGCTTAGGAATTCAGGCCTTTGAGCCGGTTTTAATTGAAGGTAAAGCGATTCAGTTGCACCCGCTGGTGTGTACGGCGTTCAACGCGGACTTCGACGGCGATCAAATGGCGGTGCATGTGCCGTTGTCGATCGAAGCGCAGCTCGAAGCACGCGGTCTCATGATGTCGACAAATAACATTTTGTCGCCGGCTAATGGCGATCCGATCATCGTGCCAACACAGGACGTGGTTTTAGGTCTCTACTACATGACACGCGAATCAGCGTCGGCAAAAGGTACCGGTATGGTATTTGCGGACATAGACGAAGTGCATCGCGCGCATGAAACGGGCAATGCGTCATTGCATGCCCGATGTAGAGTGAGAATGACGGAGCGCCACGTCGACGATAATGGCGATCAACAAGAATCAACAAAAGTCGTTGAAACTACCGTTGGTCGTGCATTGATGTCCTCGATCCTCCCCGAGGGAATGCCTTTCGAATTGGCCAATCGGACTCTCGATAAGCGTTCAATCTCGCGATTATTCGATTCTTGTTATCGAAATGTAGGACTAAAAGAAACCGTAATCTTCGCTGACCGCTTGATGTACATGGGATTCCAGCAGGCGACCCGTGCTGGTGTCTCGATCGGCGTTGACGATATGGTTGTTCCCGATTCAAAAAGCCAGATCATTGCAACCGCAGAGGCGGGTGTGAAAGAAATCGAAGACCAGTACGCATCTGGCTTGGTTACGTCAGGGGAACGCTACAACAAGGTCGTTGATATTTGGTCGCATACGAATGACCAAGTTGCGAAAGCGATGATGGACAAACTCGGAACGGAAACGGTCACGAATACGAAAGGCGAGCAAGTCGAGCAAGCGTCATTTAATTCTATTTATATGATGGCTGATTCCGGCGCGCGTGGATCCGCGGCCCAAATCCGACAACTGGCGGGTATGCGCGGGCTGATGGCCAAACCTGACGGATCGATTATCGAAACCCCTATCACGGCTAATTTCCGCGAAGGGCTGGACGTATTGCAGTACTTTATTTCTACCCACGGCGCCCGCAAAGGTCTTGCGGATACTGCCTTGAAAACAGCGAACTCTGGATATCTCACGCGCCGCTTGGTCGATGTCGCTCAAGACCTAGTCGTAACTGAAATCGATTGCGGTACAACGGATGGCTTCATATTGACTCCGATTATTGAAGGAGGAGATGAAGTCGAAGCATTGCGCGACCGCATACTCGGACGGGTTCTTGCGGAAGATGTGTACAAGCACACGACGGAAGAAATTATTGCGCCTGCCGGCACCCTGCTCGACGAAAAATGGGTTCAGCATTTGGATGAGCATGGCGTAGACGAAGTTAAAGTCCGCTCGGCGATTACTTGTACGACCCGTTATGGCGTTTGCGCTTCATGCTATGGGCGCGATCTGGCACGTGGCCATCGCGTCAATGAAGGCGAAGCTGTTGGCGTTATGGCAGCACAATCAATTGGCGAGCCAGGAACGCAATTAACCATGCGCACGTTCCATATCGGGGGTGCGGCATCTCGCGCAGTCGCGATTAACAGCATTGAGGTCAAGTACGGCGGCACGGTTAAGCTGGTCAACATTAAAGTGCTGCAACGAACCGATGGTGACTTGGTCGCAGTTTCGCGCTCCGGTGAACTCGCGATAATTGATGATATTGGTCGCGAGCGAGAGCGCTATAAGGTGCCTTATGGTGCGACGTTAAAAGTTGGAGACAGTGCTAGCGTAGCGCCGGGGCAATCAATAGCTAACTGGGATCCTCATACACACCCGATCGTGACTGAAGTTGAGGGCCGAGTGCAATTTAAAGATATCGTTGACGGCGTGACGGTCACTCAACAAATGGACGAAATCACCGGACTGTCGAGCGTCGTGGTAACCGATCCGAAACAACGAGGATCGACAGCGAAGGATCTCCGACCGATGGTCCAGCTAGTGGATGAGAAGGGCGGCGAACTGAAGATCCCCGGTACGGAATTGCCAGCCCAGTATTTCCTTCTACCTGGTGCCATTGTCAATATTGCAGATGGTGGTCAAGTGAAAGTCGGTGACATTGTGGCCCGCATTCCACAAGAATCGTCGAAAACGCGAGATATCACGGGCGGTTTGCCACGGGTGGCCGATCTCTTTGAAGCGCGTAAACCAAAAGAGGCCGCGATATTGGCCGAAACGAGCGGTACGGTTTCGTTCGGAAAGGACACCAAAGGCAAGCAAAGACTCGTCATCACTCAGGACGATGGCGAATCAATCGAGAATCTGATCCCGAAATGGCGTCACGTGACGGTGTTTGAAGGTGAACACGTGGAAAAGGGCGAGACGATTTGCGATGGTGCTCCAGATTCGCACGACATCCTCAAACTCAAAGGTGTCCGCGAATTGACTCGTTACATAGTCAACGAAGTACAGGAAGTGTACCGCCTGCAAGGTGTGAAAATTAACGACAAACACATCGAAGTCATTGTTCGCCAAATGTTGCGCAAAGTAGAGATTGTTGATCCAGGCGACACGCGGTTCTTACGCGGCGAACAGGTTGAAAAAGAACGATGGATTGAAGAAAACATCCGCATGCGCAACCAAGGGAAGCAGGAGGCAACCTACGAGCAACTGTTGTTGGGGATAACAAAAGCATCTCTTGCCACGGAATCGTTTATCTCCGCGGCATCGTTCCAGGAGACGACAAGGGTGTTGACGGAAGCATCCGTCACGGGCAAGCGTGATGAGTTGCGCGGCTTGAAGGAAAACGTGATTGTTGGCAGATTAATTCCTGCAGGTACCGGTTTCTCCTATCACGCCGAACGTCGCCGTAAGCGGGAAAGCCAGTTCGAGACCTTAGTGTTAAAAGATGCCGAGGTCTTGGCTGAGTTCAAAGCTTTACAGGCAATTGAAGAAGCGACAGATGAGGCAACTAAAGGCGCTTGAACTCGTTGACAGCCTAGAGTTAAGCTCACTATAATCCCGCTCCTGCGACAGGCCGGAGTACACTCCCGCCTGTCGCTTTAGTTTTGAAGCCCGGCATTCCTGTCCCCCGTGACCGAAATTGCGGTCGAACTACCACACACAGCGTCTCACACGAGGCTGTGTGCATAGTCGACTCTGAGCCGCGGCCCCATAGCGAGTGGACAGGGAAAGAACGGTGCTGATCGAAACCTTAACCCGGTCAATCCGATAAGCCTTTACCTGCAACCTAACGAACAAAAGATTCCGCCCCGTACGGGCATAATCAGAAGTCGAATTTTATGGCCACAATCAACCAGCTCGTGCGTAATCCGCGCAAGCGCCAGATTAAGAAAAGCAATGTTCCGGCGCTTGAGGGTTGCCCGCAAAAACGCGGTGTGTGTACTCGTGTGTATACAACAACACCGAAGAAACCGAATTCTGCGTTACGTAAAGTCGCGCGCGTGCGCCTCACTAACGGGCAAGAAGTAACGACGTATATCGGCGGAGAAGGGCACAATCTCCAGGAGCACTCAGTGATTTTGATCCGCGGTGGTCGGGTGAAAGATCTGCCTGGTGTTCGTTACCACACAGTACGAGGAACGCTTGATACGTCAGGTGTATCTGATCGACGCCGCGGCCGTTCGAAATACGGCGCAAAGCGTCCTAAGGCCTAAACTAGAGTATTTAAGATGTCCAGACGGCACGCTGCACAAAAACGCGAAATCCTGCCTGATCCGAAGTACGGCGATCAAGTGTTGGCAAAATTTATTAACCTCGTCATGTCGCGCGGTAAAAAATCGGTCGCCGAAAAGATCGTCTACGGCGCCCTGCAGGACCTGAGTGTAAAAGGCGAGGCGTTGGGCCTGTTCAAGCAAGCCTTAGAAAATGTTGAGCCGAAGGTCGAAGTAAAATCACGCAGAGTCGGCGGAGCAACGTACCAAGTACCTGTCGAAGTTAGACCTCACCGACGCATGGCGCTGGCGATGCGGTGGCTCGTCGATGCCGCACGCAAGAGAAGTGAGAAATCGATGGAAAAGCGACTTGCTGGTGAACTGATGGACGCTTCGGACAATCGCGGTTCGGCCGTCAAGAAGCGCGAAGACACGCACAAAATGGCTGATGCCAACCGTGCGTTTTCGCACTACCGTTGGTAGACAAGCGTTTTGGATTTTGACAAGTGGCTCGCATTACACCCATCGAACGGTATCGCAACATTGGGATCATGGCCCATATCGATGCGGGTAAAACGACCACCACCGAGCGAATTCTCTACTACACGGGCGTCTCGCACAAAATAGGTGAAGTCCACGATGGCGCAGCCACGATGGATTGGATGGAGCAAGAGCAAGAGCGCGGCATAACCATAACATCGGCCGCGACAACCTGTTTCTGGAGCGGTATGGCGAAGCAATTCGCTGAACACCGCATCAATATCATCGACACACCCGGACACGTCGATTTTACGATCGAGGTGGAACGGTCACTAAGAGTTCTCGACGGCGCCGTTGGCGTATTTTGCGCCGTGGGTGGTGTCGAGCCCCAGTCTGAGACGGTTTGGCGACAGGCAAATAAGTACGACGTTCCACGGTTAGCTTTCGTGAACAAAATGGATCGCTCTGGAGCGAACTTTCAACGGGTCGTTGAACAGATAAAAGAACGACTGGGCTCCAATGCCGTGCCCATTCAACTTCCAATCGGCGCGGAAGACAAGTTTGAAGGTGTCGTTGATTTGATTCGCATGCGTGCCATTTATTGGGACGACGCAACATTAGGAATGAATTTCGAAGAGCGCGACATTCCGGAGCACATGAGCGCAGTGTGTAAGCTGTGGCACGAGCGGATGGTCGAAAAGGCCGCGGAGTGCGCCGAGGAACTCACTGAGAAGTATCTCGAAACAGGTGACCTAAGCGTAGAGGAGATCATTGCTGGCTTACGGACAGGCACGATCGCGAACAAATTAGTTCCTGTGCTATGTGGATCCGCATTTAAGAATAAGGGCGTCCAGGCAATGCTCGACGCCGTCGTTGAACTAATGCCGGCGCCGACTGAAGTAAAAGCCATCCAGGGCCTCGCAGAAGATGGTGTGACGGAAGCGTCGCGACCTTCCGCGGACGACGAGCCTTTCGCGGCACTTGCTTTTAAAATAGCTACGGATCCGTTTGTCGGTACGTTGACATTTTTCCGGGTTTATTCAGGTGTTTTGAAGTCCGGAGATTCAGTATTCAATCCGGTAAAGTCAAAGAGAGAAAGAGTCGGTCGCATCTTACAAATGCATGCGAACTCTCGCGAAGAAATTAGTGAAGTTCGGGCCGGCGATATCGCTGCAGCAGTCGGACTTAAAGATGTGACAACAGGTGACACGCTGTGTGACGGGCAGCACCAAATCACACTAGAACGAATGGAATTCCCGGAGCCAGTGATCGCAGTGGCGGTAGAACCGAGAACCAAAGCAGATCAAGAAAAAATGGGCGTTGCGCTGACTAAGTTGGCTGCGGAAGATCCGTCGTTCCGAGTGTCTACTGATGAAGAATCAGGCCAGGTGATTATCGCTGGAATGGGCGAACTTCACCTCGACATCATTGTTGATCGGATGCGTCGTGAATTTAAAGTTGAGGCGAACGTTGGCAAACCACAAGTCGCCTACCGCGAGACGATTCGAAAAATTGTGGAGAAGGCAGAAGGCAAATTTATTAAGCAGTCGGGCGGTCGCGGGCAGTACGGACACGTAGTGTTGCGCATTGAGCCTGGCGAGCCGGGATCTGGATTTGAGTTCGTCAACGGTATCGTCGGCGGTGTAATCCCGAAGGAGTACATCCCGGCGGCAGAAAAGGGCATACGTGAACAGATGCAAAACGGCGTCATCGCTGGATACCCAATGCTGGATATAAAAGTCACCTTGTACGACGGTTCATACCATGATGTGGATTCAAGCGAGGTTGCCTTCAAAATCGCAGCTTCAATGGGCTTTAAAGATGGCGCGAAGCGCGCCAACCCGGTTTTGCTAGAGCCGCTCATGGACGTCGAAATCGTGACGCCGGATGAATACATGGGACCGGTGAATGGGGATCTCAGTCGTCGACGAGGGATTCTGCACGGGACCGAAGGCGCGCCGAGCGGCACAATTATTCGAGCCGAAGTGCCGTTGTCGGAAATGTTTGGTTACTCGACGGATTTACGTTCTGCAACGCAGGGTCGTGCAACGTATTCCATGGAATTTTCACGTTATGCAGCTGCACCGAACAGTGTCGCTGAAACAGTTTCAAAGCAATAGTTTAAACAACTACTAAGTCTTGAGCAGAGGTTGAGTCATGTCGAAGTCGAAATTTGAAAGAACGAAGCCGCACGTGAACGTAGGCACGATCGGTCACGTAGATCATGGAA
>JAQCEL010000327.1 GCA_027618655.1 Pseudomonadota bacterium
GTAACGAGAAATCGCACGTTTTTGGGCCGTTGTCCCCGCAGCGCAGTAGATTGTTCCTAAGTCCGACAGACTGCTATGGTACACGAGTCGCACGTTGTAGGCGTGAAATCGGCGCGAACGCTAAGGAATTAAAGATCGTTAATCCGCGGGTTGACGCGTTTTCGCCCGAATCACACGCTTTGCGCAGCTTTTCCAAATTGACCTGAGAATAAATTACTATTAGCGCCAGATCTTGGATCCGACCGACTCGGCCGAGATTTACTAACGCTCGTGACAAACCCAGGTGGCCTATAAGCTAAGCGCGCGAGCTCAAGAACCCGTAGGACTAATTCAATGGAAAATCGGACATTTACGCCACGCGACGACCATTTTCATTTTGATCAAATGGGTGACGATTGGTGGGCAACAGAAACCGCGTGGTTTTCGTTTCACAACCCTGAGCGTCGCCTAGGTGGGTGGTTCTATACCATGGTCCGGCCGAATATTGGTACGGTCGCGGGTGGCACCTGGATCTGGGACGATGCGGCCCATTTGCCGTGGGAGGCGTTGTATTCGGCAAATTACTCTGCGCTACAACTACCACCTGGCACCGATCTGGCCGACTGCGCACTGCCGAACGGGGTCCGCATAAAAGTTATCGAGCCGTGCAAACGCTACGCTATCGGCTGCGACGACGGCGAGCGACTTCGCGCAGACTTGTTCTTCGACGCAGTGATGCCGCCGGAGCCGCTCACCGGAGTGGGTTCGACGTTCGGCAATGCTCATCACTTCGATCAGTTCGGACACGTCACCGGCGAGTTGCAATTGCACGGTGAGAAAATACTAATAGATTGTATCGGCATGCGCGATAGAACGTGGGGGAAACGACCCGAGGATCGACCGCGCCAGGCCGCCTATATCACTGGAGCACGCGACGCAGACAACGGATTCCTAGCAGTCACCAACACGCGCCCGGAAGGTGATTTGGTGGCTTATGGATTCCTCCGCAAGGATGGCAAAACGGTGAGTCTCAAGCAGGGTGAGCGAACCGTAGTGCGTGACCCAGCGCACGGCTGGATAACGCAAATTCATCTGATGGCAACTGACGTCGACGGTCGTGAACTGAATGCGATTGGCACGCCAGTGAGTCGACTGATTATTAATCGTCACACATTCATTGATATCAATAGCTTGATCGAATGGAAGATCGACGGTGAAACTGCCTGGGGTGAAGACCAAGATATGTGGCCGATGCACCGCTTTTCACGACTGCGTCGAGCGGGTCAACTGTAGTATCCCTTTATCGCTCGGAAGAAGACATGACGAATTTTGATCCGATCCTGGCGCCGAGCCGGATCGAAGAAATGCGCACGCGTGACCTCTGGCGGGATCGCTTAGTCTCAGACTACCTGGACGACGCAGTCGCGGCTAAAGCGGACGCGACGGCTATCGTCGATCTCAATAGCATGACGGGTCAAAGCACGCGGTTAACGTACCGCGAGCTCGACTGTTACGCGAAGCGGATTGCCTGCGGTCTTGCCGCGCTCGGTGTCCAACGTGGTGACGTCGTTGGCGTGCAGTTACCGAACTGGTGGCACTACGCGGCCATTTATACGGCTTGCGTGCGCATCGGCGCAGTTGTCAATCCACTCATGCCGATCTTTCGGGAACGCGAACTTGAATTTATGTTGGGTCTCGCTGAGACGCGAGTGCTCATCGTGCCGCGCGCTTTTCGTGGCTTCGATTATCCAACGATGGCGCGGGGTTTGCAGCGCACCTTGCCGCATCTCGAACATGTTTTTGTCGTCGACGGACAACAAGCGGATTGCGCATTTGAAGCTTGTTTATTGGACCGTGAATGGGAGCAGGAGATCGACCCCGAACCCTTGTTCGCAAAGCGCCGTCCCGATCCCAACGATGTGACTGAATTGATTTATACGTCCGGTACCACCGGTGAGCCAAAAGGCGTGATGCACAGCGCGAACACGTTGTTGTGTAAGGCACGCTTGGCGAGCGAACTGTTTTCGTTCAATGACGACGATGTGATCTTTATGGGCTCGCCCCTAGCGCACCAAACCGGCTTTATGTACGCCGTGATCCTAGCTATCTACCAGCAAACTAAATGCGTGCTGCAAGATGTGTGGGAGCCGCGTCAGGCGGCGCGTCTTATCGAAGAAGAACGCTGTACGATCACGTTGGGCTCGACCCCTTTTCTGAGTGATTTAGTCCGAACGCAAATTGAACACGCACAAGATGTACGGTGCTTGCGGTTATTCCTTTGCGCCGGCGCACCGATACCGCGCGTGCTGTTGCATCAAGCACAAGACACGCATCCCGATTTGTATGTCATGAGCGCCTGGGGTATGACCGAGATGGGCATCGCGACGGCGACGTATCCTGGCGACCCGGCTGAGAAAGTATTCGAAACAGATGGCCGCGCGTTGCCTCATCAAGAAGTCAGGATCGTTGACGATGAAGGCCTAGTGGTCGCTGATGGAGTGGAAGGTCGGTTGCAATCGCGCTGCGC
>JAQCEL010000104.1 GCA_027618655.1 Pseudomonadota bacterium
CCTCAGACTCATACCCCATTGGAAATACGGCACCGCCTCCAGACTCATACCATGTTGGAATAGACTCTTGCCGGACAATAGGGTGTGAGTGTGCTAGATTACGGCCGCGGGATTCAGGCATTGTTGAATCGGTAGTGCGGGGTCGCGGACGTGCATCGTCGGCGCGATTGCGCGGCGCCGGTTAACTATTAGTAAGCGCATCGTGGTGGAGGTCGGTAGCATGAAAAAGGTCTGGTCGTTGGTATTATCGTTGGCGTTCGTGGTCCCCATGAACGTTGTAATCGCTTCCGAGGCGCCGACGGATATTGTTCGAAATACCACAGACCAAGTGATTACGCGGATCCAAAACGACCGGGATGAATTACGCCAGGATCCGTCTAAGATGTATGCCCTGGTTTCGGAACTAATCTTTCCTCGGTTCGACTTTCCGATTATGGGACAATGGGTTCTCGGAACGCATTGGAAGGGCGCTGATCCGCAATCTCAGCAATCATTTATCGACCAATTCCGCAAGCTTTTGGTGCGCACCTATGCAACCGCGTTGTTGGAATTCTCCGACCAAGCGATTACTTATCCGGATAAAGAAGCAACAATAAAAGGTCGCACGGCTGTCGTACGTCAAGAGATCGAGCAGGCTGGCAGCGCGCCGATCGAGTTAGGCTATCGACTGCATGATGCCAGCGGTGAATGGAAAGTTATCGACGTATCGGTCGACGGCGTTAGCCTGGTTAAAACTTATCGCGCATCGTTTTCATCGATGATTAACGACAGCGGGCTGGCACATCTTATTGAGACGCTTGATGCAAAGAACAAAGAAATCAATCAATAGCAAATAACAACAGACACCGTTATTCGACATGCGGAGACGTCGGCTGCAGACCGTCGATCGGCTCATCTGACCCTCGAGCTTGTCGCTCGGACAGTGTGTTATTCCGACAATTTATGGTTAGCATGTGGCGGTGGGAACCGGTTTCACATCCGCTAGCGCCCCGCGGAGATATTAATGACCCCCAATGAAATAAAATCGATGATTGAAGCCGGAATTCCTGACTCAATTGCATACGTTGACGGCGACGACGGTGTGCATTTTGCGGCTCGTGTGATCAGCGACAGCTTTGCGAATTGTCCTATGATTAAGCAACATAAGATGGTTTATGCGGCGCTCGGTGACAGCATGGAAAGCGCCATTCATGCATTGTCAATTCAAACTTATACGGCTTCACAGTGGGAGAAAGTTAGCAACCAACAGGCAAGGTAGCGGCGCAGAAATCAGTGGATAAATTAATTATTACCGGCGGCGCGCAGCTGTCTGGAGAGATCCGAATATCGGGCGCGAAAAACGCCGCGTTGCCAATACTTGCCGCGACGTTACTCGCAGACACTCCAGTTACCGTGCGCAACGTCCCGCACTTGCACGACATCACCACCACCATGGAACTCCTGGGTGGGATGGGGTTGCAGCTTACGGTCGACGAAAAAATGAATATCGAAGTCGACAGCTCGACGATCACCGAGTTTTTCGCCCCTTACGATCTCGTCAAAACCATGCGCGCCTCGATCTTAGTTTTGGGTCCCTTGCTAACGCGATTCGGGCGCGCCGACGTCTCGCTACCGGGCGGGTGCGCAATCGGATCGAGGCCAGTGAACTTGCACTTGCAAGGCCTGAGTGCGATGGGCGCCGAGATCAGTGTTGAAGGCGGATATATCCGCGCGACCGCAAAACGACTCAAAGGCGTCGAATTAGTGATGGACTTAGTCACTGTAACGGGCACCGAAAATCTGATGATGGCCGCAACGATGGCTGATGGCGTGACAATCATCCGTAACGCCGCGCGTGAACCTGAAGTTATTGATTTGGCAGATTGTCTGATCAGCATGGGCGCAGTGATTAACGGTGCGGGGACCGACACCATCACGATCGAAGGCGTCCAGTCGTTAAGTGGCACGAACTACCCGATTTTGCCGGACAGAATCGAGACAGGCACTTATTTGGTTGCTGCAGCGATGACCGGTGGTCGAATCAAGCTGAAAGATACCAGACCAGATTTGCTTGAATCAGTCTTGGCCAAGCTTATAGAAGCGGGTGCCAAGATTACGACAGGTCGCGATTGGATCGAAATCGACATGGTTGGGCGAACCCTGCGTGCCGTCGATATTCACACCTCGCCGTATCCTGGTTTTCCAACCGACATGCAAGCGCAGTTCACCGCCATGAACTGCGTCGCCGAGGGCACAGGCATCATCACCGAAGCAGTATTTGAAAATCGGTTTATGCACGTCTTGGAGCTTCAACGGATGGGTGCTCAGGTGAAGCTAGAAGGCAACACGGCGATCACGACTGGGGTGAAGCAACTAACAAGTGCCCCATTAATGGCAACCGATTTGCGAGCGTCGGCGAGCCTTGTTTTGGCGGGATTAGTCGCTATCGGCGAAACGGAAGTGGACCGCATTTACCACATTGATCGCGGTTACGAAACGATCGAGGAAAAGCTCACAAACTTAGGCGCGCGTATTCGGCGCGTGCCGTCGTAGATTCAAGGAATCCCGTGGCTAGTACATTCGCTGGGTTAGATGAACTAGTGATCGCTGTATCCAAAGGGCGAATTTTGCGCGAAGCGTTGCCATTATTAGCAGCGGCTGGAATAGAACCGTGCGAGGACCCGGATGTATCACGAAAGCTGATTCTCGAAACAAGTAAACCAAACATTAAGCTCGTGATCATACGCGCCGCCGATGTGCCCACCTTTGTCGAGTACGGCGCCGCCGACGTCGGCATAGCGGGTAAGGACGTCTTGTTGGAGTATGAGGGGAACGGATATTACGAGCCGCTTGACCTGAAAATTGCTGCATGTCGCCTGATGCTGGCAGGGCGGGGACCGGTTGATAATAGCTCGCGGCGGCTGCGCGTCGCGACGAAATACGCGGCTACAACGCGGCGATATTTTGCGGAAAAAGGCGTGCAGATAGAGATTGTTAAGTTGTACGGCTCGATGGAACTTGCGCCGCTGGTCGGGCTTGCCGACTATATCGTCGACCTTGTTGACACGGGAAATACATTAAAAGCCAACGGTTTAATAGCGATGGAACACGTGCGCGACGTGACCTCGCGACTCATCGTCAACAAAGCTTCGATGAAAATTAAACATGCACAAATTACTGGTTTAATTGGCAGCTTAGCGGCCGTAGTCGCGTAGATCTGGGTGATGGTTAATCAACCAGTATCCGTCAGGTGGCTCGACACACAGGCATCAGATTTCTTCGCTCGCTTGGACGCGTTAACGCGATGGGAAGAATCAAGAGACCTGTCAGTGGAATCGACGGTGCGCAACATAATCCACGCGGTGCGCGATCGCGGCGATGCGGCCTTACTTGAGTTTACGAATAAGTTTGACGAACGCAGCGCCTCGTCCGTAGCAGAGCTAAGGATCGAGAACATCGCAAGCGGCCGAGAACAAATCGACCCCATGCTTACCCAGGCTTTGGAAAACGCCGCGAAGCGGATCCGAGTGTTTCATGAGCGTCAGATCCAGGAATCTTGGAGCTATCAGGAACCAGACGGTACAGTACTCGGGCAAGTTATTCGTCCATTAGATTCTGTTGGAGTATATGTCCCTGGCGGGAAAGCCGCTTATCCATCGTCCGTCTTAATGAACGTAATTCCGGCAAAAGTCGCCGGAGTCGAACGCATTGTGATGACTGTTCCAGCACCGCACGGACGTCTGGAACCAGTCGTTCTCGCTGCTGCGGAAATCGCTGGCGTCGATACGATCTACTCGATCGGCGGGGCGCAGGCGATAGCGGCGCTTGCCTACGGCACAGAAACACTTCCGCCGGTCGATAAAATCGTTGGGCCAGGCAATATTTATGTTGCCACGGCTAAGTCCTTGCTATTCGGAACCGTGGGCATCGACATGATCGCGGGGCCTTCTGAGATACTCATCGTATGCGACGGCCGAACGGATCCTGATTGGGTTGCCATGGATTTATTTTCACAAGCTGAGCACGATGAAGCGGCCCAAGCGATTTTGATCTGTCCCGAGGTCGATTTTCTGAACGCAGTCCAAAAGAGCATCGAACGATTGCTTCCGACGCTCGAGCGTCGCGAAGTTATCGCCCAATCGTTAAATAATCGCGGAGCCTTTATTAAGGTCCGCGATCTCGATGAAGCGATCGATCTAGTCAATCGTATAGCGCCGGAACATCTCGAGCTTTCGGTCGAAAATCCGCGTCAGTACCTGCCCGCAATTCGCCATGCCGGTGCGATCTTCCTTGGCCACTACACCGCCGAAGCACTTGGCGATTATTGTGCTGGGCCAAACCACGTTCTGCCCACGTCGGGTACCGCGCGTTTCTTTTCGCCACTCGGTGTCTATGACTTCCAGAAACGCTCGTCGATTATAGAGTGCAGTCCTGCGGGGGCGTCGCGACTCGCGAATACGGCAACGATCTTGGCAAACGGCGAAGGGTTGACAGCGCATGGGCGCTCGGCAGCCTACCGTCGCGATGCTTAAAGACTTGCTTGGTTCACACAGGGGTACACGGGTAGACAAATGCGCCAAGATCGAGGCTTGTCTCCGATCCCTGTTCAATCAGTAAATCTGGAATTTGGAAATCGCGGAGCAACGAAGTGTTGATTCTTCGGTTTCGTGCTTTTGCCAGGTTGTTCGCACGCTGGATGCCGACGACTGTCGGTGCTATTCGTTCGACGGCGCGCGCATGGGTCAGTGCTGTGGCTGGTTGCTCTGAGTGAATCCGACTTTTCGGTCCGAACTCAAAAACAAGCCAAGCCAAGCCAAGCGGCACCAGGGCTTACTAAGGTAAATTAGGTGATGAAAAGGAATCCTTTCGTAATGCGATTCGTTACGGACGGTCACTTCGCATTCTCAAAGTGCCATGCCGCGAAAAATTTATACGAAATCTTGAATCAACTACGCGCCCATCGGTGGCTCATAGCTAGCGCAAATTTAATGGTATAATCCCCGGCCTTCGTGCTGGCGTCGATACACTTCAGTACGGTACCGAGTGCTGGTTGGGTGGGGTCAACTAGCAAAACCAAGCATTAACACAGCGGTTCTGTTGCGTTTGGGAATTCTCTCAAGCGCCAGCTGCCGTTCGAATGACCGGAGTATGGCAACGACATGAGTGACAACGCCGTCGACGTCGGTAGACGTAGGTTTCTTACAGGTACGACCGCAGTGATAGGCGGATTAGGCGCTGCAACCGCATCCGTACCTTTCATCGCTTCATTCCAACCGAGCGCGAAAGCGAAAGCTATTGGGGCGCCGGTAGCAGTGGATATTGGCAAGTTAGAACCAGGCCAACGAATCACGCAGAAGTGGCGCGGACAACCGGTTTGGATTGTCCGACGGACACCTGCAATGCTGGAGGCGTTAAAGGCCGAAGACGAAGGCAATTTGCGCGATCCCTCTTCACAAGAATCAGACCAACCAACGTTTGCCGTCAACCCGTGGCGCTCGTCCAGGGAAGAATATCTAATTTTGGTGGGCTTATGCACCCATCTCGGCTGTTCGCCTAGTTTCGTTCCAGAACCGGGTGGAGAGACCTTGGGCGAGAGTTGGATCGGAGGATTTTTCTGCCCGTGTCACGGATCGAAATTTGACTTAGCCGGTCGCGTATTCAAAGGCGTACCCGCGCCGAAGAATTTGATCGTTCCGCCGTATCGATTCGAAACAGATACCCGGGTGATCATCGGAGAGAACGAAGGGGGTGCTTCGTGAATGTGGTAGTCAAACAATTAACCGGATTAAGAGACTGGGTAGACGACCGCTTCCCGCTGTTACAGCTGTGGAACGACCATATGGGGCGCTATTACGCGCCAAAAAATTTCAATTTCTGGTATTACTTCGGCGCTCTTTCGATCGTCGTTCTGGCCATTCAAATCGTCACCGGCATTTGGCTGACGATGAACTACAAACCCGATGCCGAATTAGCGTTTGCGTCCGTTGAATATATTATGCGCGACGTTGAATGGGGCTGGTTGATCCGCTACATGCATTCAACCGGCGCGTCGGCTTTTTTCATCGTCGTCTATCTACACATGTTTCGTGCGCTGCTCTACGGGTCATATCAAAAGCCGCGCGAATTGTTATGGGTACTCGGGATGTTTACTTACCTAGCGCTCATGGCTGAAGCATTTCTCGGTTACTTACTGCCGTGGGGACAAATGTCATTTTGGGGCGCACAAGTCATCATCTCGTTGTTCGGCGCTATTCCGTTTATTGGTGACACTTTGTCGCTATGGATACGCGGGGACTTCGTCGTATCAGATATCACCTTAAATCGCTTTTTCTCTTTACATGTCATTGCTGTGCCTTTGGCAATCGTTGGATTGGTATTCCTCCACATCATTGCGTTACATGAAGTCGGATCGAATAATCCAGACGGCGTAGAAATTAAAAAGAAGAAAGGCGAAGACGGGATACCGTTAGACGGGATCCCCTTTCATCCGTACTACACGGTGAAAGATTCGGTGGGGGTGATCGTATTTCTGATCTTCTTCGCTGGCGTTGTATTCTTCGCACCTGAATTCGGTGGGTGGTTTTTGGAGGCGAATAATTTTGTCCCAGCTAACTCCTTGGTTACGCCGGAGCACATTGTACCTGTGTGGTACTTTACGCCGTTCTACGCGATTCTACGCGCGGTCCCAGATAAGTTAATTGGCGTTCTACTGATGGGTGCCGCAACTAATATCTTGTTCCTGTTGCCCTGGCTCGATCGAAGTCCGGTGAAGTCAATCCGTTATCGCGGTCCGATATTCAAAACGGCGCTAACGTTATTTGTCATTAGCTTTGTGTCGCTTGGCTACCTCGGGACGCAAAATCCGACCGTCCTAATGACCTGGATGGCGCGTGGTTTTTCGGTTATCTATTTTGGCTTTTTCATCCTCATGCCCTTCTACAGCAAGATGGACTCGACGAAGCCTGTACCGGATAGGGTGACAGACTAATGAGACGGATCATTTATTTCTTGCTTGTGACGCTATGGTCGTGCAATGCAGTTTCCGCTGGCGGACACGGGGTTGCATTGGAGGCAGCCAACGTCGATTTGGCCAACAAAACGTCGCTTCAACGCGGCGCAGGCCTGTTCGTGAACTACTGTGTAAGTTGTCACTCCGCGTCGTTTATGCGCTATAACCGCATTGCAGATGATCTGAACCTCTCAGAGGAAGCAGTGCAAACAAACTTGATGTTCACTACAGATAAAATCGGTGACGTGATGAAAGTTGCGATGCGTCCTGCCGACGCCGAAGTTTGGTTTGGGGTTGCGCCACCCGATCTTTCAGTGATCGCCCGCTCGCGTGGCGCAGACTGGCTATATAACTTTTTACTGGGTTTTTACTTCGATGAATCGAAGCCGACAGGCGTAAACAATCGAATTTTCAAAGACACGGCGATGCCGCACGTACTTTGGGAACTGCAGGGCTTGAAGCGTCCAGTCATTAGCCACGGCGAAGAGTCGAGCGGACATGGTGCTGTCGCCGAGGTCACACAATTCGAAACCGTAATACCCGGAAAATTAGATGAAGGAGAATATAAACAAGCGGTCCGCGATATCGTCGGGTTTCTGGTTTATGTTGGGGAGCCCGCAAAACTCGTACGCTACCGTATCGGTTTTTGGGTGATAACGTTCCTGTTGGTTCTGCTTGTACCGGCCTACTTAATGAAGCGCGAATATTGGAAAGATGTCCACTGAAATGACCGGCTTAGCAAATAGACGATCGGTAATGACGTTGTACTCCGATGCAACTGACCCGATCGGACACGGTGTGCGCATCGTGCTGGCGGAAAAGGATATAAACGTTGAGGTGAATTTCGTCGATGGTGATAATCGACCGGAAGACTTGAATGACCTTAATCCCTATGATTCAGTTTTGACCTTGATTGATCGAGAGTTGGTGATCTACGAGGCGCAGATCATGATGGAGTATGTGGACGAGAGGTACCCTCATCCACCCTTAATGCCAGTCGATCCCGTGTCGCGTGCGACTAACCGACAATTCCGTTATCGAGTCATCCGCGACCTTTACGGTGTCCTCAGTGACCTTTCGGGCGAAAACAAATTTGCGGCAGCAAATGCACGAAAAACGATCAGAGATAATTTGCTCGCGATCGCGCCGATATTCTCCCAGCACGCGTATTTTATGTCGGATGAGTATTCACTCGTCGACTGCTGTTTGTCGCCGTTACTGTGGAGACTGCCATTGTATGGCGTGAAATTGACGGCCCAAGCGAAGCCAATCGTCAAATACGCGGAGAAAATTTTTGCGCGCGAAGGTTTCCGCGCGAGCCTGTCACCGTTCGAGCGTGATATCGGCGAATAACTGCGCTGCGAATACCCACCTCAGCATAAATTCAGACGTGATTCAGGCGACGGTTTTTTTACCCAATGCTCATGAAACGCCACTGCCTTGCAGCCCCGTGCCGCAAATTGCACATCAGGCTTTACCAATGACGTCAACGAGACCCTACCTGATAAGAGCAATACACGAGTGGGCTTGCGACAATAGCTTTACACCGCATCTCCTCGTTGACGCAACCGGCAACGACGTCACGGTTCCGACCGAATTTGTTAAAGACGGCAAGATCATCTTAAACATCGCACATAGCGCAGTCTCGAACCTATCGCTGGGTAACGATTTTATTTCATTCAATGCGCGATTCTCTGGAGTGGCAAGAGAAATTTTTGTACCTACCTCTGCGGTGAGAGCGATTTACGCAAGGGAGAACGGTGTCGGCATGGTGCTTCCCGATGACCCGAGTGATGTTGGCACGCAAGACAATCCGAAAACTCCACCGACACCTGCGCCGCGCCCAAGTGGTCCGACCTTGAAAATAATTAAATGATTTACCGTGCGGGTACAGCGAGGAGTTTGGGTCTGTCGTTGGTTGTTTAGTCGTAAAACTTACGACCTATTGGACGCCACCGTCTTGGCCCGTAGCGGCTGCAGCGATATCCGAATCCTCCCGCGTTAAGATCCCCATCAAGTTGACAATCCCGTTCTCTGTGACGACTTTCACTTTGGTCGCATCTGGATAACTTGAAGTGAATAATCGCGCTTTTACTTTTGCACCTAGCACGCTGTCTCCACTGCGAGAGATGAGCAGTCGGGCGCGGTAAATGCGATCTCGTCGTGCATGTGATGAATTTTTCGAGCTTCGAAATTGTTGAAACTGAGGTGTCAGCGCTTGACGAGTTAGAACGACAACTTGGTTATAGCTTGTGGTACTGACGTTCGTCTTCTCGTTCAATCCGATATGCTGAATGCTGTCAAAGCGAAAATGCGCAGGTTTCAGTCTGATTGCCCTAGCAAATGATCGTCGACTAAATCGCAGATGCAATGTATTACCATCAAATGGACTTCTTGAATTCGGGCTGTCGAATTGGACCCAACCCTTACTTCGACGTCGCCTCGCTTGAGCGAATTGGCCGCCTCTCCGCCGTCACGCCCGCTTAGGAGTATCACTCTCGCATCTTGCTCATGCGCTGCATCGATCGCGTTGACAATATTGCTAGAATTCCCGCTAGTAGAAAAAGCGAGCAGAATGTCGTTTGGTCGACCAAGTGCACGGATCTGTTTGGAAAATATATCTGCAAACTGATAATCGTTCGCGACGGAAGTGATTGTGGACGCGTCTGTGGTGAGTGCGAATGCCGCGAGACCTGGCCGCTCGCGCTCGAATCTGTTGAGCATTTCGGACGAAAAGTGCTGGGCGTCGGCGGCTGAACCGCCATTTCCGCAGGTCATGACTTTGCCATTGTCCATTAGACACGCGAGGATCGATTCCGCGGCCTCGACGATACTTGGGCTTAGATTAATCGATGCCTCTCTTTTAACTGCGATGCTGTCACTGAATATTTTTTTTACTCGGTCGATGCGTTCCATGAATTTTATTAAGGCCTGGAGTATCTCTAGTTTTCGATTATCTGAGTGAATTTGTTAAGCGGAAAATGCATTTTTGATCCAGTCGTATTTATGTTGTCCATCTGCATACGTGATCCCAATCGCGTCGAAACGGCAGGCGTAAGTCTGGAATCCAGGATGACTCGTAATAAAATGGTTCGCTGCGAGAATAATTCGTTTCTGTTTTCGTACCGTAATGGATTCGAATGGTCCACCGAAACTATGGTTGTTGCGGAACCTTACCTCTACAAAAACTAGGATCTGCGCATCACGCATGATCAAGTCGATTTCTCCTAATCGACATCGGTAATTGCGCGCGACAGTTTCCAATCCGTTGCGGATAAGCCAGCGCTGCGCGTTTGCTTCGTAGCTTTTCCCGATGTCGGATGCAAGCATGCGGCGAAAAAATTTCGACGTAATCACTGGTTAAGTAGTTTCGGCGCACTGGCTGCAATCCGCACCCAGGTTAATTTTCGAATCACGCGCCCGTAACTATCCATGCTAAGCGTTCCGGTACTTCCCGGCACTCTCAAGTCTGGGTTGTACCTCATTCTGGCGAGGTACGGGAGTATTCGATATGCGTCAAGCCCAAAAGCAAATAAGCGCTTCGATTCAGGGGCTTCAGCTGACCAATTATTCTTGTACAGCGTCGCCGTTTCTGGGTCTGCCACACCAAACAGCCACGGCATGTCACCGAATATTAGACCCTCTACATCCTGATCCGCGGCTCGGTTCACGTTCCCAGAAAATGCATGAGACGTCGAGTAAACCGGAACGGACTCGGCCCGAAAGTAGCGCAGTTGCGGCAATATTTGCCGAGCGCTAATCGGGAAACCAGCGAGAAAAATAGCATCGATATCGGCACGTCGGCTCGGATTATATTGAATAGGACGATTAAGTACGCGCCGAAGTTCCTTTGCTCGATCATCACTTAAATCGATACCCAATGCGGATTTCACCGACTGCGCATAAGAATTATTTCCGCTGTCGTAACGAACCTGGCCTAATAATATTCCGCCCAATTCTTTCCATCGGTCATTGAAGCGTCCGGTGATCCGATCACCCCAAGAGGTGTCAGGTCCGATCACTACCGCGCGTGTGTGACCGTCGGAATTGATCTTCTCCGCGGCCTCTTCGGCTTCATTCTCCGGGGTGAGACCGAATTGAAAAAGCATTGCGTTACCACCTGCCCCGTCACCTTCTGGCGAAGCATTCAATCTATCCGCGACGTTTAAGGTGAGCGTTCGGACCGGTAATTCGGCTCTCGAGGCGAGCGCGTCCACGGTCGATTTTTCCAGTGGGCCAACAACAAAGTCGGCGCCGTTTGCTACCGCCAAGTCGTAAACGGAATTTACGGAATCCTGATCGACAGCGTAAAACGAAATAGTCGGTCGCTGGCTTGATTGTGAGCCGTACCACGCGCTAATAAACCCATCTCGAATCGCTCGTGCCGCGTTTTGGTAGGGTCCTTTGAATGGCAGTAACAACGCCACGTGTCGGCTTTGAGCAGACAGTCCTTCGGAAATTTCGAGCAGCTGATCGACGATCGTGATGTCAGCGGAATGATTTTGGTAACGAGTGCGCCACGCTTCGATCGCGGCAGCGAGCGCTGCATGTTGATGCAAATTAGCTTGTGCAACGAGCGCTAAATCCAGCCAACCGCGTTGTGAAACTGTAGACTCGGCGTGCGCGAGATTAATTGCGCCGCTATCCAGGTGCGACAGTGCGCGCCACAAATTCTCGTGTAAGCTGGCCCGGACTGGGTCCGGGAGGACGTAATCGTCGGCTGCCAGCAACGATTTCGCAGCCGCCGCATAGCTTCTTTGCAACAGCGCTCGTCGCCCCAGTTCGCGATCGTAGACGCTACGTTCATATGACGTCAGTGCGCGTGGATCGACACCTCCTAGATCGATAGATTCTGATCCATTAGAGCCAGGTTCGCCCAACCCGGCGCGGGCGAGCAGGAGCAAAGGAACACGACTTGAGACATCGATGGATTCCAGCGGTAATATTTCACGCGCGAGTTCGCGATGTCCCGAATCGAGGTAGGCAAGGGCTGCTAGCGCGCGCCATCGATTGGCGTTCGAGGTAGTATCAGTGCTCGCAATGCGCGCGTACTCATCGGCGGCGGCGAGCAAATTTCCACTGCGTAAATACGACTCCGCGACCGCATCGGGTAATGGAACGGGTGGGCTAATAATCGTTGGCGGTGCAGAAACGCAGGCGGCAAGGAGCAGTAATCCCAATAGTAATCCGCAGCGATTAGTCGCGGCACTGAAGCGTGGACAAAATATCATGATGGCCACAGTATCGAGCCACCCATTAACACTGTCAATTGAGCGGCCTGCGCTATACGTTGTGGCGACACCGATCGGAAATTTGGCGGATATTTCGTATCGAGCTGTCGAGTTATTGAGGCAGGTAGACATGATACTCGTTGAAGATACGCGAGTGACAAAGCGGCTATTGGAACAATATTCGATCACTAGCCGACTCTTTGCGCTGCACGAACATAACGAACAACGAGCTGTATCCACCATCTTGTCGCGATTAGTTGATGAAAAAATATCCGCGGCGCTTGTCTGCGATGCAGGTACGCCCCTCATCGCCGATCCAGGGTTTCGGTTAGTTTGCGCGGCCCATGAACGCGGACTTCGAGTTTTTACTGCGCCAGGTGCGTGCGCCGCGATCGCCGCGCTATCTATCGCAGGAATTCCCTCTGATCGATTCATTTTCGAAGGATTTCTCCCAACGCGTTCTAGCGCGCGCAAAACGCGACTGAGAGCTTTAGAAAGTGATCCGAGGACTCTAATTTTTTACGAAGCACCGCATCGAGTGATCGCGACGATCGAAGACTTTTGCGAGGTATTTGGCCCCTTGCGCGAGATCAGCGTGGCGCGCGAGTTAACGAAGCTGCATGAAACGCTCTACAGAGGGCCCTTGGGTATGGTCAGCGTCGCCATGCGCAACGATCCTAATGCAGCGCGCGGAGAAATCGTCATTGTCTTAGGTGGCGCGACGAACATCGACTACACGGTGGATGAAACTCGCGCATTGAATATGGTGAATGTTTTAACGAAATATCTGCCGGTGGCAAATGCGATTAAGGTCGCTGCCGAAATCTGTGACGTAAAAAGAAATCGATTGTATCGTTTGGTGCATGCCCCCGAAAAAATTGATCACTAGCAGCCTGTCGGACTTAGGCAATCGTAGCGAGCATGGTGGGAAAACGAGCCAAAAAATGTGCGATTTTGAGGAGCGTAGTGGTTCTAGGTAACGAGAAATCGCACGTTTTTGGGCCGTTGTCCCAGCAGCGCAGTAGATTGTTCCTAAGTCCGACAGGCTGCTAGTTGAATTGAAATCGGCTAGCCCGCAAACTGGCGGCGTGAGTCGACTAGACGGTCGCTGTGTTTCGGCGAAATCCGAAACGCGGAGGAAAGTCCGGGCTCCATAGGACAGGGTGCCAGGTAACGCCTGGGGGGCGCGAGCCTACGGAAAGTGCCACAGAAAATATACCGCCAGGTTGACAGTTTTCATCGAATTTCGATGATTAATGCGCAATCCGGTAAGGGTGAAATGGTGCGGTAAGAGCGCACCGCGCCGGTAAACGCCGGTGGCAGGGTAAACCCCACTCGGAGCAAGACCAAATAGGGAAGTACATTGCACTGCAATAAGGCGTTGTCCGCGCTCACTTCCGGGTAGGTTGCTACAGGCATATGGCGACATGTGTCGCAGATGAATGATCGTCGCTCGGCAGTTGCTGAGAACAAAACCCGGCTTATCGGTCGACTCACAACTCTTAGTCCATGACCCGGTTAGCGCCCAAACCGTCTTAACGCTTAATCTAAATTCTTAGCTTTAGGCGATATCCTTATGATTATTAAAATTATCTAATTTCGGTATGATTTTTGAGGATAGCTAATTCAAGGCCTGAAGCGCTAAGTGATTGTTCAATAAGCAAGAAATCGTCCTGAAATCGACTTACATTCCTTGACAGCTTTCCCGTCGCGTACGTATTATTCGCCGGTGGGGAAAAGTGGGGATTAGTGGATCATGGGTAATGATTTCCTTATCGGCGATAGCCAACAATGCGTTGCCTAGCCGGTTAGTGATTCCATCCGACGAGTGGTCCCAAAGATGCGATGTTTAAAGGATTTAGCACAATTAGCATCGATGCCAAAGGACGCCTGGCAATACCTGCTCGTCATCGTGATCAACTATCCCATGACGATTCGAACGCTTTAGTCCTCACCTTGAATCCATGGGATCGTTGCCTATGGCTTTACCCGAGCTCTGAATGGGACCTCATCGAGGCCAAATTACAAAGTCTTTCCGATTTTGACCGAGAAGCTCGTCGAACGAAACAAATTATCCGTGGGTACGCGACTGACTGCGCATTAGATGGCCAAGGTCGAGTGTTGTTGTCTCCCGAATTACGAAAATTCGCGCGGCTGGAAAAGCGCGTTGCGTTCCTCGGGCAAGGCAACAAATTTGAGATATGGGACGACGACACTTGGAATGCACAGCGCGACGAATGGCTAGACGGCGTCAACGAACGAGACAGTACCGGGTCGGCTGTGCTGAATACCTTGTCTCTTTAATGGCTCGTTGAGAACGTGCATGACTCAGTACTACTCAGAGAAACAATTGAGTCGTTATGCATTCGGGCCGACGGGGTGTATGTCGATTGTACATTTGGACGCGGCGGTCATACGCGAGAACTGTTACACGCGCTTGATCACCGAGGACGGGTATTAGCAATTGATCGCGACCTCGAGGCCATTGCGGCTGGGAGCGAATTACGTGGGGATACCAGATTGGAACTCGTACATGAACGGTTTTCGAGATTGGAGCAAATCTTGGAAGTTCGGCACCTGCGCAGGAATGTAGATGGAATTATGATGGATTTAGGGGTTTCCTCACCACAACTTGACGACGCACAACGCGGCTTCAGCTTCCGTTTTTCTGGGCCACTCGATATGCGCATGGATCCGTCTACTGGAATATCTGCAGCACAATGGTTGGCGACGGTGACCGAGACGGAATTGCGCGAAGTCCTATGGGAGTTAGGAGAGGAACGATTCGGACGTCGCATCGCAAGAAAGATCATCGAGGGGCGAGCGCGTTCGCCAATTACGACGACCTCAGATTTAGTCGAACTCGTTAGACAAGCAGCACCAGGCGGCCGTTCGCGCATTCACCCAGCAACTCGCACGTTTCAAGCGATTAGACTCAAGGTGAACTCAGAGCTAGACGAGCTGCGCATAGGCTTGCAACAGGCAGCGGAGAATCTGCGCATCGGTGGACGACTTGTCGTGCTGTCGTTTCATTCGCTCGAAGAT
>JAQCEL010000105.1 GCA_027618655.1 Pseudomonadota bacterium
TGCGAGGAATTGCTTGCACGCGGGATCCGGCATGTCTTCGGAATTCCTGGAGACTATGTTCTCGGTTTCTTCGACACTATGGTGAAATCAGACTTATCCGTAATCAACACGTGCGATGAGCAAGGTGCCGGATTCGCGGCGGACGCCTATGCGCGGGCGTGTGGAGTTGGTGTAGTTTGCGTCACGTACGGAGTCGGCGGATTAAAATTAGTAAATTCGACAGCGCAGGCTTATGCGGAGCGCTCCCCCGTCGTTGTAATTAGCGGCGCACCTGGGATTTCGGAAATGACCGGCGAAGCTTTACTACATCATCGAGTCCGCGATTTTGGAACCCAACGCCGTATCTTTGAAGAAATCACCGTGGCTCAAGCGATATTGGACGATCCAGTATCTGCGTATGGCGAAATGATCCGGGTATTAGATGCCGCCGAACGGTTTAAACGACCTGTATACATCGAAATCCCGCGTGATTGCGCCCATCTCATTATTGACACAAATGTCCCGCTCGCGACTCGCTTATATGGAGCCGACCCCGAGACCTTAACGGAAGCTATAAACGACGCGTTAGCGCTGCTTAACGCTGCAGAGCGACCCATTATTCTGGTCGGTGTGGAAATTCACCGATTTGGTCTGCAAGATCAATTATTGAAGTTTATCGAGCATTCAGGAATTCGATTCGCGACCACGATCATGGGTAAATCCGTCGTCCCTGAAACGACACCCGGATTTGTCGGAGTGTACGCGGGTATATTGTCCGATCCGGCCGTGCAAGCTGCGGTCGAAAAAAGTGACTGCATCCTCAACCTTGGTGCGATGTTAACGGATCTCAATACCGGCATATTTACGGCCCAGTTAGATCCTTCGCGCATGATTGTCGCGAGTGCAGATACGTTGACGATCCGCCGTCATCACTACACCGGAATCGAATTGCCACAGTTTCTGGCTGCGCTGCACAGTGCTGAACTGAAAGGTCGCGGCAAGCTGCCTGCGAGTACCCACGCAAATCCCCGCGCTTTTTCCGCAGCAATCGATTGTCAGATCACGATATCGAGAGTATTTGATTGCCTTGACGCAGAACTCCCTGACGACATTGTCGTGATTGCCGATCCGGGCGACGCGCTTTTCGGTGCCATGGATTTAACCATGCACTTGCGTTCAGAGTTCATTTCTTGCGCTTACTATGCGTCCCTTGGATTTGCAGTACCCGCGAGCATTGGATTACAGATGGCGCAACCACAGTGGCGCCCGCTAGTGCTCGTCGGTGATGGCGCATTTCAAATGACTGGTATGGAACTCAGCACGGCGGCGCGTTATCAGTTAACGCCGATTGTCGTTGTGTTAGACAATCAAGGGTACGGGACGGAACGACCGATGCTAGATGGACCGTTCAACGATGTACATGCATGGGATGTTGGCCAGCTTACGCAACTTATTCGATCTGGACAGGCTTATAGTGTCGATAACGAAGAAGAATTTGTGGTCGCGATTCGCAGCGCGCTAGCCGATCGAGAGCAACTAGCGATCATTCACGTCCACTTGGCTGTCGATGACTTCTCGCCTGCACTACGGCGTCTTACGAGTACTTTAGGCAAGCGAGTCTAAGATGATACGGCAGACGCGGGCCTTAAGTTAAATAGTCACGAATTTAGCTCCATGATATTTTTTATTTAGCACGTTAAACACTTTTCGAGGATCGTTCCTATGCGTAAATATTTGCACATCGATTTAAAGCCACAGACTGTTCGAGAAGAACAATTTTCTGGACAGCAGGTCGCCTACGCGGGTCGCTATTTCATTGCGAAAACTTTAACCGAATTAGGCGTTGCTGATGTTGACCCGCTCGGTCCTGACAATCCATTAATCTTTTCCGCCGGACCGTTCGCTGGGAGTAATTGGTCCAACGCAAACCGAACCAGCGTTGGCTGCAAAAGTCCGTTGACGGGTGGTATCAAAGAGGCGAACTCTGGCGGATCGTTTGGCCTCGCGCTTGGGCAACTCCACGTTGCTGGCTTTACCTTATATGGAATGTCTGAGGACTGGGTTGTTATTCATTTGCGCAAAGACGGTAGCCATAGTTTCGATAGTGCGCGAGAGTTGCTGGGGCTTGGAAATTTCGACTGCGCCAAGGCACTACACGAAAAATACGGCGAGAAAGTATCGTTGGCGATTTGCGGACCGGTCGGCGAACGTTGCGGGCTGCTGGCCGGAATTGCTATGAGTGATACGGATCGACGCCCGGCCCGTCTAGCCGCTCGTGGCGGCGTAGGTGCTGTGATGGGGAGTAAGAAGGTGAAGGCAGTGGTGGTCGATTTGCATAAAATGCCGACGTTTCACGATCGCAAAAAAGTTATTCAGGGAGTGAAAAAATATGCGGCACTGTTGAAAGAAGACGCTGCAATCGATGCGCTGAAAAACTATGGCACCGCGATGATGGCGGATTATACGAATCACGTTGGTGGCCTACCGGTAAATAATTTCAGCAGTGGACAACAGATTGGCGCGGACGACGGCCCAATGAAAATGGGTGGAGACTACATTCGGGAACTTAACACCGCGCGTGGTGGTGAGACTTCACATGCCTGCATGCCCGGTTGTTTAATCGAATGCAGCAACGTGTATGCCGACGCAAACGGCGAGGAAGTCGTATCCCCAGTCGAATACGAAACATTAGGACTAATGGGGACGAATTGCGGTCTTACGGATCCCGATGACCTCGCCGCGCTTAATTATTTGGCCAATGATCTGGGCATCGACACCATCGAAACTGGCGCAATGATGGGCGTACTGCTTGATGCTGGCCTAGCAAAGTTCGGCGACGTTGCATTTTTGAAATCGGTATTACAGGAAATTCGAGACGGCTCTGGCGATGGATTGTTATGGTCGCAAGGTACTGCACGCGTCGGTGAGCACTATAAGGTGCACCGTACACCTGTGATCAAGAAGCAGGCGATCAGCGCCTACGATCCGCGCGTGATCGAAGTTACCGGGATCTCGATGATGCTCACTGCGCAAGGTGCCGATCACACGACAGGTAACGCGCCTAAATACGAATGCAGCGGCAAAAATGTCGACGAACTTGTCGACATCAGCATGGAAATGCAAACCTTGTGCGCTACAGCAGATTCATTAGGACTCTGTGTGTTTGGCAGGACCGTCACGAATGAACACATCGAGTTCGTGGTTCAGTCGATTAACGATGCGCTGGGCACGGAACTCCCCGTCTCGTTTTTTCGCAGCATCGGTCGCGAGACATTGAAGTTCGAAGCGATGTTCAATAAAGATGCGGGATTCACTACTGTAGACGATGAGCTTCCGGAGTTCTTTTACGAAGAAGCTCTGTACCCGAGTAACAAGGTTGCGAGATTTCATGCTGCGGAGGTCAACCAGTCAGTTGAACGCTGGTGGCAACAAATCGAAACGAGTCTATCGGGAGCGTAATTAACCGCGATGCGCCGTAGTCGTTGGTTTCTCGGTATTGACAGGCAGACGATCAGAGCGTGTCGGCGACTACGCTTTATGCAATCAATTCACAGCGTGAGTGGGTAGCTAGCGGCGGAGACTTTTGGCGACATCCGCAACGCTAAATTTGACGTTGTGGCGAGGAAGAAAACGTCGCCTTGATTCGTCAGAGCTTAATTAATTAGTAAGCCGAGATAGTCAATTAATGCGTAGCCTGCACACGCCGCGATCGTGAGGCCTCCCCAGAAGGCGAGCCAGCGTTGATTGGCCCTTATTCCGACCAACAGGAAGCCGATACCAATGAATAGCGTTAACCAGACGGTGACGGTAACTATTTCAGCAGTTCCGGCATAAGTGCTTTCGATCGGCACCTCGCCAATTCGGTATCGCATGCCTAAGAATTCCGTTGCTATGTTGGTCTGGGGTTGAAAGCGACCACCTCAATTTCAACCAGTGCGCCGCGAAGCATCAAGGCAGAACAAATGGTCGAGCGTGCCGGGGGATCTGTTTTGAAATATTCCGCGTAAACTTTGTTGAAGCCTGAGAAATCACTTTTATCCACTAGCCATACTGTCGATTTAACTACATTGCTCAGATCACAATTTGTGAGCGCTAAAATTGCCCGAATATTTTCGATGGATTGGCGTGTTTGAATTTCAATATTCTCACCATGTAGCCGTCCACGAGAGTCGAGCGCAAGCTGCCCAGCCAGAAAGATGAAATCGCCAGCGCGCACTGCCTTAGACAAAGGTAGTTTTGTACCATCGGGGAGTTCCAACGGATCACCAATTATTTCGTGCGTGACCACCTGGATCTCCTGAATCGGGTCTGCTTGCAAGTTTTTTGTGTCATTCGGATTCCGATAGCAACGACGTTTTAGTTTCAGTTTTCATTTCTGGAACCTCCGCGCCGTGCAACTTTTCGCCCGCTGAGTAATTAGGTCGATAGCTCGGAGTTCTGTTGCGCGTAATTCCTCCAAGCTGGTCATACGTAAAATAATTCGTCCAGAATTCTAACGGTTTTATCGCTGTGTGCTAAGCGTCGCCTGTCGAGTAGCCGGGAAGTAGTCGGGGACACCCTTGACTTGCTCGAGCGCATTAGCCAGCCTCTTAGGCCTTGAGCTGACTGTCGCGCGCGTTTGACAATCGTACACGGGTTCCAGAATCAATCGATATCCTAACTGCGGAGTGTTATGAGCGGATTATTATCCAAAGATCGAATCATCGCTGGCGCCGAATTCAATCGTTGGTTGATCGCGCCAGCAGCACTCGGCATTCATCTATCCATCGGTTCGGTCTACGCCTGGAGTTTGTTCAACCCGGCACTCGTAAAGCGCATCGGTGTGGTCACGAGTGCTGCAGACGATTGGTCGCTCAAAGGCGTCGTCTGGATTTTTACTGTGGCTATCGTGTTTCTCGGCCTATCTGCTGCGCTAGCCGGAAAGTGGTTGGAAACTGTCGGGCCACGAATGGTGGGCGTGGTCGCGGCAAGCTGTTGGGGTGGGGGATTTGTCGTCGGAGGATGCGGGATCCTGTTCGGACAATTGTGGCTGGTGTATCTCGGTTACGGTGTCATTGGTGGTTGCGGACTAGGGCTCGGATATGTCTCGCCAGTCGGTACTTTAATACGATGGTTTCCTGATCGCCGAGGCATGGCAACGGGCATTGCAATCATGGGCTTCGGTGGCGGTGCCATGCTTGGCAAGCCGATGATTGATGGCTTGTTAGCGTTTTATTACCGAGCACCGGAATATCTCGGGCCCGCCGAGACGGTTTCACTTGCCACAGAAGCGGGTCGAAGATTCGTCGAAATTGGCGGGTCCGCACGCGAGGTTGTTGTGATCGGCGCCAATGATCTGGCCGCAATGATTGTTCCAGGGCCCGAAGGCGTTTATTTAACGGGAACCGGTTCAGTCGGGGTCGCGGCCACGTTTTTCACACTGGGGACGATCTACTTTAGCGTGATGATGATTGCCGCGTTCGCCTACCGGATCCCTGCAGCCGGATGGCAACCTAAGGGCTGGACACCGCCGACCGGAAACGATAACCGCAAGATGATCACTCAGCACGATGTGGATATTAATGAGGCTCTCAGAACGCCTCAGTTTTATCAGCTCTGGATCGTGCTGTGCTTCAATGTCACAGCGGGCATCGGGGTCCTCGCGGTCGCGAAAACGATGATGACGGAAATATTCGGTACAACATTGCCGGCGGTTGTAGATCTGAAATTTGCCGCGACCTATGTCCTGATGATTAGCGTATTTAACATGCTTGGTCGATTTTTTTGGGCAAGCTTGTCCGATTTCATCGGACGGAAAACAACGTATTGGATTTTCTTTTCCTTAGGGATTGTGCTCTATTGTTCAATTCCATATTTCGCAGAGCGTGTTAGCGCCGATCCGGCAGTCACTTGGTTGGTCGGATTTTACGCCGCAACAATGCTTATTTTTACGATGTACGGCGGCGGCTTTGCGACAATCCCTGCGTATTTAGCCGACATATTTGGTACGCGGTTTGTTGGTGGTATCCACGGACGCTTGCTCACAGCCTGGAGCACGGCCGGCGTTTTAGGTCCACTTGCGATTACGAGCTTGCGCGAAAATGCGGTCATTAGCGCGATAAAAGAACTGGTCGATAAAATAGATAAGACGAAATTTTTCGAAGCATTCGGTGCGAGTCACGAACAACTCGATCAATTAGTGGCGGCTAAAACCGTCACCATCGCGAAACTGATGGAAATCGCACCGCCGGGTACTGTCAATCCAACCCCAAGTTTGTATAACGATACGATGTACCTGATGGCGTTTTTGCTATTTATTGCACTCATCGCCAATTCGACCATGCGACCGGTTCACCCGAAGCATCACATGATCGTCTAACGCATTGGGGATCTCGGAATTCTTACCCGGCCGGTCGTGTTAATTGACCGCAGAATGCTACCCATATTCTGTGTGGTGTTCATTTTTCGGGGTGGCGAAGGCGGGCTAGTCGCGTCAGGGATCTCAGTACCCCATCCTGATTGGTCGATTTCTACTTTGCCGTAAGCGTTGGATACTTCGATCGCATTTGAGGCGGACGGATCTTGTTGAGCGAGTAAAATAATTGTCGCGCTGTCGCCATCGACTTCGGCGGCGAAGTGAGTGCCACGGATCCCGATCGTCGCAACCCTTGTCCTAAAACGTACACTGAAGGGTCGACGCTTCGCCAGAAGACCCGTGACAGCCCGAACCGCGCCCTGCACGATCGACATAGAAAACGCTTCTTACGTATCGTCGGCGGGGGTGTCCGGCGACGGTTTTCGATAGGCATATGAATCGACTGTAACGATGGTACTCGCACCGAGCGTGATCGCGGTTCCATCCGTAAACGTCAAATCAACTGAGGTTTTTCTACTTGTTATTACTCTTTCTTGTTCGTATAGGCGATCGTTGACGCTTAATCGACGCATCACTCCGCCCTTAGCCACCGCAAATGCTTTGCCATCAAGCTTGGTTACATTTGCTGCAAAACCTATTGTCGCCGAAATCGCAACCGGGCTTAGTCCGATAATTAGTAATGTAGCGATCGCTACTAACATCGAACGATAGTTCATATTTGTTTCCATAGTGTCGCCCCTAACCTAAGTAGCTGCGATAATTATCGCTTCGCTCTTCTTTACATTACGCCCGTCGATCAATGAAAACGCAAGCCCCGCGGATGATAGAAATAGCCATAGTCGTCATATTTTGCGTACTCACAGGCTGTGCATCTCCGGCAACGCGTTTCGATGTGGATGCGAAAGGAAGTGGATTTGAGCGCCAAATGGCTGGCGGCTTGGTGCTCTACCAAAAAGGACTGCTGGTCGATGGACAGCCGATCCATTTCTACATTGATGGAGACGGTACCCCATCTCTCGGACATGGGCGGATCTCGCAAGATCCGACTTCTAGGAATCGTTTGATTCTGGATTTGATCCGCGCCGATATCTCGACCAGCGTGCTAGTCGGCAGGCCGTGCTATTACGGGGGAAGCAATAGATGCTCGTCCGAACAATGGACGACCGCACGTTATTCAAAGGACGTAGTTGACCAGCTCTTGGCGACTATTAACGGAATTATTCGACGCTTTCCCGAATCGAGCATTACGCTCATAGGCTACAGCGGCGGCGGCGCACTTGCGATGCTAGCGGCGCCGGGGCTTGATAGGGTGGATACCCTGATCACGGTAGCGGCGAATCTCGATACGCGCGCGTGGGTAGAGCATCACGGTTATGCGCCTTTGATCGGGTCCTTAAATCCTGCGGACCAGGCCCCGCTTCCGACGCGCATTAAGCAGTATCACTTCTTTGGTGCGGACGACGAAAATGTCCCCGTAGGGTTATCAAGACGTGTTTTGGATCGGCAAGGAAATGCGAATACGAAGGTTGTTCCAGGATTTAGTCACACTTGCTGCTGGCCTAATATTTGGACCAGCAGCATGCGGCAAATTGCTATGCAGATAGCCAGCGTCGATTAGAAGCCGACGCGGATGCCGACTTCAACTGCATGGATGTTGAGCTCCTTATATCCAACCAGAGCTTGATAGCGCGCAAATCCAACACATTGGTCAGAGAACACAGCTGACATGCCCACGCCTAGGTTGAAAAAATTGCGGTCCGGCGAATCCGTCGGCAGTCTAAACGTTGTACCCGAAGCGTCGTTGATAAATCGACCTGTGATAGCCTCGTTGTTATTTTCGAACTCATGGACGTATTCTGCGGTCACCTGCGGGAAGTATTTGTTGCCCCACTGAGCCGTCGCAGTTCCACCGAAGGTCAGCATTAACGATTCAAAATCTTGATCATCGATTTGTAACGCGAAACCGGAACCAAGCGCGGTAGTTCGCGACATTCTTTCGTTAAAGCCGTCGATTTCGATATCTGCGTATTCGACTCTAGCGTACGGGCTGACAGTCCATGAGTCGGCATAAAAATTATGCCCCGCCGTCACACTAAAAGAAACTTCTTCGCTATCCGTATCGGAAACCGCCGAGTTACTAATCGTGATCGGTGCCGCGAGGCCAGTACCTGGGCCCCCGATCGTGTAATTCACATTACGTGTTTGGTCGTGATCGTTTTCCGTGTAACCAACCATCGCATCGATGAACCATCTTTCGTTCGGATACAATGACCAGTAGACGAAGTAACTCACGGAATCGGTTTCCAAGTCGCCACTGTTAGCGTCGAGATCGGCGTCAGAATTCCTATATCCAACTGCGGCCCCTAACGTAAACTTGTCGCTAAATGCGTAGTCAATGCCGCCGGTCACGCCGTAGTCGTCGGATTTGAATCCGGATTCACGTGATGTCGCATCTCGATCTGAGTTCACATAGAGACCGTTCAAGAAAAATCCCCAGGGTGAGTTTCCATCACCCGCGGCGCCGCTAGACCAATTAAATCCACGGTTGCCATTCATGGTGATGCCCTTGGCGCCGCCCCGAACCGACGCTTGTCGGTTACTGATTTGATCCATTTGCGCGCTGCCAGAGTCAACTTCGGAGGTGGCGATGGCGGCGCCTTCTTCAGGTGCCATGGCTTGCAAGCCATCATTCGAGGTTAGGTTATTACTCAAACCGGCCCCGGCGATTTCGCCACAGCGAGCTTGCAGGTCCGGGTCAGTAATAATGTTTCCGCTCGGACATATTCGTCCAACGACAAATCCGATAGCACTTTGTGGTTCATTCTCGGCATTTGATGTCAGCGTGTCGCTAATCAAGATCTCCGTGTCAGTGATGACCAGGGGTACGGTCGCAGCCGCATATTGAAACGACATCGCGCAAATCCCGATCGTTGTAATTCTGCCAAGGGTTAGTTACATGCCGAGCTCCTGCTGTCTGCAATCACTGAGTGTTGCCAGTGATTTCTATGTAGTTCAATCTGATAGGTTGTATGTCCTGAGCAATCGTATCACTGAATTGCTACTTGATAAAAGTTGGGTTCTAGCAGCAAAATTCGATTCGATGATGGGATTAAGCAACATGAACTACGAGTGATTACGAACCCACAGAATAATTTTTTGAACCATCAGTCGATCCTCATCCGTCTTGACTAGATGTGGTGCTTCTCAACATATCGGTCGCTTGCACGGGTTCTGAAGTGTCCAATCGCAACTGAGGAGTAATGAGTCTTGTTGAACATTTTTAGAGATCTAGGTGAAAACCTCACGCTATTCACCGAACGTTGGGTGCCAGATTCCTGGGTGATCTGCATGATGTTAACGGCACTGGCTATTGTGCTGTGCATCTTTGGAGCCGGTGCTGGTGTTGAAGAAACCATTCTCGCCTGGGGCCAAGGGAACTGGAAACTGTTGACCTTGGCGATGCAATTTACGATCGCGATGGTCGCAGCACACGCGGTTGTCGCCTCACGGCCTGTTTATCGGATGTTCGATTGGCTCGCGTCCTTACCGGATCCAAACAAGCCAGTCCAAGCACTTTTGGTCGCCGGGATCTTTTCTTTGATCACGGGTTATCTCAATTGGGCAGTTTGTCTTATTTCGTGCGCCTTGTTTGCACCTTTTCTACTGAAACGGAATCCGAACACAGATGTCCGGGTTCTCATAGCAGCGCTTTATATAGGTATTGGCACTGTTTGGCACGGGGGGCTTTCAGGTTCCGCCCCACTGATTTTAGCCACGCCAAATAACCCGTTACTCAATCCGACCGATATGGCGCCCGTGGTCGATCGAATTTATCCGGTCACCGAGACACTGTTTAATCCTTACAATCTGATCATAATTTCTGTGATCGGCGCGGTCGGGCTCGCAGCTGTCTGTATGCTGCATCCGCGCAAAAACGTGCGCACCTTGAGCGCTGAGCAAATTGAAGCAATGATGCCGACGCCGCCAGACGTCGACCCGCCTCCCACAACGCCCGCGCAACACATCGATCATTTTCGCGGTTGGGTATGGCTCGCGGTGTTGCTACTGGTCTATCCGTTGGGCCATTCAATCGCGAAAAACGGCTTCGGCACGAGTTGGACGATTAATGCGTATAACATTTCTTTTTTAGTGCTTGCGCTCGTGTTACACGGCCGGCCGCTGTCGTTCTTGCGAGCGTGCCGCGCGGGAGTCGATTCGGCTTGGGGCATCATCGTGCAATTTCCGTTTTACGCGGGAATATTCGGGCTCTTGCAGTTCACGAACCTCGGCAAATGGCTCGGCGGATTGTTTTCGGATCTTGCTACGACCGAAACGTATCCGTTCGTGGTCTACGTTTATTCCGGTTTCATGAATTTATTCGTACCGTCGGCCGGATCGAAATGGATGATCGAAGCACCGTTTCTGATCCCGGCGGGAGAGACTTTGGACGTTTCAGTGGTAACCATCACGTTGGCTTACGCGTACGGCGACTCGTTGACGAATCTGATTCAACCCTTTTTCGCCATCCCGATCCTGGCAGTCACGCGACTGCGATTCGGCGATGTGGTCGGTTACACGTTCATGGTCGGCACCGCGGTATTTGCCGTCACATCGGTGGCGATGTTTTTGCTGCCCAGCAATTTGTAATTGTCGATCTCAGCTCGACTGGTCACGCGCATGCGTCACGCAAGCTCGGCGCGTCGCGCCACCGTTCGATCGATATCAACAGCTAGGGAATCATCATTTTCGGCACCCGAAAAGATCACGCCATAGATGTCGTTCGCGCGCTCTAGGGTCTCCCAACGTTCGCGCACATCGTGTAGCACTCTTTGTGGGTCGCGCTCAAGCGGTGGGCCATAGCCGCCGCCGCCGCAATCAACGCCACGCACCCATTCGCCTGGTTGCAATCGACACTCGACCACCCCAGGTAATTTTTCTTCAACGCCGGCGGTATTTATCTTAAACGTCGATGCTGCTGGGCCTGCGTGACCACCGCGGACACCTTGCGGTGGGTTCACTTGGCCGTCGCACGAAATGACAATTGTCATCGGATCTTTGCGTGGGCCATAAATAACTTCAGCACCAGGAGAACCGCGAAAGCGTCCAGCACCACCGCCACCTGCGATAACTCTGATCGATTTAAACAATAACGGATATTTCGACTCGTCTACTTCAACGCTACCGCGATACATGAGTCCGCCGGCAACTGGTAGACCATAGTTCAGCCAGCCATCAGTGGTCGGCGTACCAGGTCCGCCATTGGCGATGAGCCACTCTTGATTAATATAGGGCCCGTCGCGCCGTCGATCGTGTCCTGAGATCACCCCAGCGCCTGCGCCCATTCCGATAGCGCCTTCGGCGAGACCATGCCCATCACCAATCTCGGCGAAGGCCGCTTGTGTAATGTTGACGATCCGATCACCGATGTTTGTCGTCGCCATTGAACAGCTGTGTGGAAACTTCGGCGTGCCAGTAATACAACCATCACGCAGTTTTACGGTGATGCGCGAAAAACTGCCAGCATTGTGAGGAATGTCATGGTCGAGACAATTGAACACGCCGGCCATTGCGTTACTCGTTGCGCAGGCGACGGATTGATTGAGTCCAAATGGTTTATTGTCTTCGTTGTGGGTTAAATCAACTTCAATGCGTCCGGCGACGGGATCTATCGACACATCGACGCGCAATTCGAGTCCGTTGGGCAACACAGGCGGGAAGGGATCGTAGCGCCCAATGTTTTTTAAGGTGCCCGCGGGTAATTCTTTTATTGCCTCCGCCATGCGGCGTTCGGAGTAAGCAAACCATTCAGTGATGAACTGTCGAATGGTTTCCATGCCGTAGCGCTTTACTAGTTCGCCCAAGCGTCGCTCTCCGATCCGCGCTGCACCTACGGTCGCCAGATAGTCGCCATACCATTGTTCTGGTACGCGAATGCGGCGTCGACACATGCGAATAATGTCTTCGACGTCACGATAATCTTTCTGAATTCGAACACAGGGGAAGATTAGCGATCCTTCTTCGTACACGTCTCGCGCATACGCATGATAGGTGCTCGGAATTGAGTTGCCGCAATCCGCCTGGTGAGCTTTCGCGCAGGTCGTAAACAAATGTTCGCCATCAATGATGACTGGCACCATGATCATGTGATCAGCGGGATGGGTGTTACCCAAATACGGATCGTTGTGCAAAAATGCGTCGCCTGGAGTCAGGTCATTGTGGAGATCGCACATTGATTGGGATTGCAAACTACTCCCGAAAATATGCACGGGTAAGCCTTCACCAGGACACAGCATTTTGTTGTCGCCGGTGACAATCGAGCAGGAAAAATCGCGCACGACCGCTAGCACCGCCGAGCGCGCCGTGCGTAAAAGCGTGTTAGACATTTCACGAACGATGGTATCGAGACGGTTCGCGAGAACGGCCATCAGAATCGGGTCTAATGTCGATTTAAGTATCGCGTCGTTCTGCTTATTCATAATTCAGCCTCCTCAGGTGGGGTCAGAATATAGCGACCACCAGCGCTAACCCGGGCGACACATCCCGGGTATACCACCAGCGTCGAGGTTGGTTCTTCTATGATTGCCGGACCTTCAATTACTGCGCCGACCGCGAGCTGTTCGCCAACGTAAATCGGCGTATCAATAATGCCTTTGGCAAAATAAGCGCCGCGACGCCGCTGCGCTTGTGCCGACCGTGCTTGAGGTTTACGCGCGGGTTCAAGGCTAGGCGCGTCGACGTCGGCAATCAATCGACCGCGCCAGTTGAGGCATTCAACCGCTTGATCCGGATCCTTAATCGCGAACACCCGTTCGTGTACGCGATGAAATTCCGCGACGAGTTCCGCGACATCGTCGGCGGTATCGAAGTGATTTTTCGCCACCGGGATCTCAAGCTCCCAAACTTGGAAGCGATAGCGTGCTTCGACGAAGTAACGTTTGTGAATGCGCTCGAAACCGCGTGCGCGCAAGCGCTCGGCAAACTCGTCTAAATTTGCGTCAATGCGCCCAAGTGCCGCGTTAACATTGTCGAAATCGAAATTCTCCGACTGGGTCAACGCGCTGGCACCCGTCTCAGTAATGATGTCGGAGAATTGCATACCGGAGGCACTAAGCGCGCCAGCGGTGCGCGGCACGAGCACCGTTTTACAGCCGAGTTCGGCCGCGATCGGTACGATGTTGAGACCGCCCGCGCCGCCCCCTGCAACGAGCGTAGATTCACTCGGATCGATCCCTTCATTGATCGTTAATTCTTTGATTGCCTGGATCATATTCACATTCGCGACGGCCATGATCGCAAATGCCGTTCGTTCGATTGACTCACCCAAGGTGGCAGCCAAACTGGTCATCGAAGCACGCGCGGCCGCTCCATCTAGCTGCATGCGTCCGCCAAGAAAGTGCGCGGGATCGATGTAGCCTAATGTGACAGCGGCGTCAGTGACTGTCGCGAGCTCGCCGCCTAGACCATAGCACGCAGGACCCGGATCGGAACCGGCAGAATGCGGGCCGACCCGGAGTAAGCCGCCGGAATCCACCCAGGCAATAGAACCACCGCCGGCGCCTATGCTGTGAACGGCGACTGATGCCATGCCTAAATTATCGCCAATCCATTGCGGGCCCAACCAAGTGTCGCGTGAAAATTCGACTAGCCCGTCCCTGACCAAACTCACATCGAAAGTCGTTCCGCCAGCGTCGCAAATGATCACATCGTCGCTTAGATCTTCAGAACGCACGTAGGCTAAGCCGGCGACTGGTGCCATGGCCGGCCCGGATTTCACGAGAAATATCGGTCGCTCGACAACGTCTCGCAAATGCATGACACCGCCGAAGGAAGTACTAACCAACACGTCGCTGTTGAAACCGGCTGCTTTCAAATCCATTTCTAAATCGACCAGGTATTTTTGCATCATTGGCTTCAACGATGCATCGATAGCCGTCGACGACGCACGGCGATATTCACGCAAGATCGGATTCAATTGGTGCGATAAAGTGAACGGAACTCCGGGGAGCATCTCGGCAATTAATTCGCCTACGCGCAACTCGTGTGCGGGATTCGCTATAGACCACAACAAGCACACGGCAATGGCCTCGATATTTTTTTCTGGGAACGTTTCAAGCAGCGCGCGAACTCGATCTTCGTCGAGTTTAATTTCCGTGCCACCTTCGGCATTAATGCGTTCCGGCACTTCAAAAGTTAGCCGGCGTGGGATGTAGGGCTCGGGATAGGCTATTTGCAGATTATGCGGTTCCGATTTGCCACCTTCTTTCAACAATAAGACATCGGGAAAACCTTCAGTGCTCAGAAACGCGGTACGCGCGATCTTACGTTCTACAATGGCGTTTGTGGCGCGTGTTGTCCCGTAAATAAACATCGACGCCTCGCCGATTAGTTCGGCGCTCGAAATGCCAATTTCTTCGGCGGCAACAGCAATGCCTGCCTCGATACTCGCGAACGCACGCGTTTTATCCGTTAATGCCTTCCCCACGGTAAAGTTTCCTTCACTGTCCGTCACCACAACGTCAGTGAAAGTGCCGCCGGTATCTACGGAAATTCTGTATGGCATTAAATAAATCCTTAAATAGTCTTCATCGAGCAAAACGCTTACGTGATTATCCGATGTGCAAGGAGTTGCTGTCCCGGATATTTCGAGCCGCCACCCTAAAAATAACGGACGCGTACGACCTTGGCAATGGAATTCGCGACTGGGTGATTCAGACATCGTGTTTAAACGATTTAAGCTGAGGCTGACTCGGCGCTAGGTGCGGTTAAGCTGTATTGGCTTGCAGGGCAAAATCATACTTGAGCAATAATTAACCAAAGAGCAGCTCGGTTCGAAAAGCATCGTTCCATCCA
>JAQCEL010000106.1 GCA_027618655.1 Pseudomonadota bacterium
ATTTTGGCAAAAACAAGCTTACCCGACTGGGCGACATCGTGGTTTGCCTATTCCTCGCGAAGCGGCGAGACGAAGAATCCCTACGCCCTCGATCGCGATCCAGGTGGCTCGAGCAGCGGCACGGGCGCAGCGGTCGCGGCATCGTACGCGCCGATTGGATTAGGTACTGATTGCGGCGGCTCGGTACGGCTGCCAGCCTCGTTTTGCAATCTCGTCGGCGTGCGTTCGACGCCAGGAGTTATTTCTAGAGATGGTTGTAACCCCTTGGTGGGCCTGCAAGACACGATTGGTCCGATGGGACGCTGTGTTGAAGACGCGGCGCGCGTATTTACGGTCATGGCCGGTTTTGATCCGCGGGATTCACTCACTGCCGCGTATTCCATTTCTCGCGCGCCCGGATCTTATCTTGAAGCGCTTACCCCCGATGCGATCCGCGGAACGCGCATTGGAGTCGTGCGCAACGCGTTCGGTGACGACCAGGATGCGCACGCGAGACCGGTTAACGAAGTGGTCAATCAGGCACTTAAGGAGTTATCCGCTGGCGGTGCCACGCTAGTCGATCTAGAGATCCCCGATCTCGGCGACTGGTTGGTGAATACTTCCTTGTACGTGCTGAAATCGAAATACGATATCGATCAATTTCTCATGGCACGAGCGAACGCGCCGATGAAATCGGTCAAGGCGATGGTCGATTCAAGGCGCTATCACAAGAAACTTGACCTGCTCGAAGCGATTGCAGACGGTCCGAATGAACCGCTGTCCGACCTGGCCTACTATCGCGCTTACGTGGCGCGCGAAGAGTTCATGCGGCTGGTAGTAAATTTAATGGATAAGGCGCAATTAAGCGCGCTGGTTTATCCAACTGCGCAAGTCGAGCCACCGACTCGCGCGGACACGGATTCCGGTGCGTGGACGACTTTGACGTTTCCGACGAACACCTTAATCGGATCGCAAACATGGATGCCGGCAATCACTGTGCCTGCGGGTCTCACACGCAACGGACTACCGGTTGGGCTTGAAATTCTTACACGACCCTACGACGAATTGACGATGTTTAAAGTGGCATACGGATTTGAACAAGTACGCGGACACCGGGTGCACCCGATACTGATTCCGCGCGTTCCTGGCTAGCATTGCCGATCCCGGGAATGCCGGGCGCGCAATTGCTAACGACCATTATCCTTGGTCGACGGCTTATTGGGTTTGGGCGACCCTACGGTCGTGAATCAGGTCCTCACTCGATTGCCAGCCGATTGCGCGTGCGATTCTAAACAGCCACGATTTGCTTGGTTGCGGTTTTCTGAGCTAGAAAAACTCGATCCCTTGATAATCGTTTTCGGCCGCGGCCTTCAGGTGTTTCGTGTACTCAACGCCACCCGTCGCAAAGATGTTGTAACGCGTGTGGCCGTATTCATGGCCTTTAAGATTGGAGTTGTAGCCAGTGATCCAGCTTTGTGCTTTGGCCATGAGTAAGCCTTCGTAACTCGACTTTACGTTCTCAAACCAGCGACGTTGCGATGCCTCCGTGGCATCAAAGCGCGTGTAGCCATTGTTCCACAGGTGTTGGAGCAACGGCATCGCCCAATCGACGGCCACTTCTGAACCGCGCGGGAAATTCGCGGCCGCCACTTGCGGCCCACCGAGCATGATCAAGTTCGGCATCCCGTGGACGAGCATGCCGAGATACGTGATGGGCCCGGTGGCCCAGGTGTCACGAAGTTTCTGTCCACCGATGCCGCGAATATCCACCCGATCGTGCGCACCCGTAAATGCGTCGAATCCTGTCGCATAGACAATGACATCGAATTCAAAATCGCGCTCAGATGTACGCAATCCGGTTGCTGTGATGCGCTCGATTGGGGTCGCCTTTGAATCGACAAGCTCGACGTTGTCGCGATTATAAGCTTCAAAATATCCGGTCTCGAGCGGCAGTCGCTGGATGCCGAAACCGTGATCTTTGGGGATCAGCTTCTCAGCGATCGCCGGATCGTTTACTCTCTGGCGGATCCGCTCCGCGATGTAATCCGAAATTTCCGCGTTCGCTTTTTCGTCGACGAAAATTTCCGGGAAGTTTGCTAACCAAATGCTAAAGCCAGGTTCATCATAAAGACGGTCGTAGAACTCACGGCGTTTTTCGGGCGGTACATCGTAGAAACTTCGGCTATCCGGAATGTGTTCGAATGCTGCTGGTGAGCGTGAGCAAGCTTCGAATATTTCGTCGTAGCGCGCGCGAATCGAGTCCATCTCTTGTTCGGAAATCGGCCCATTGTTCAGCGGCGCTGCCCAGTTCGCACGGCGCTGAAACACGGTCAAATGTTTGGCTTGCTGCGCGACGACCGGAATGATCTGGATCGCCGTGGCGCCCGTTCCGATAATAGCGACGCGCTTGCCGCTGAGATCCGTTAGGTCGTGTGGCCATTGTTGCGGATGAAACGAAATCCCCTTGAAATCATCTATCCCATCTATTTTCGGTAAGGTCGGTGTCGACAGCGGACCCAGCGCAGTAATGACGACCCGTGAGGTCAAGCTGCGCCTGTCACCCAGCGTTAAACGCCAGGTGTCCGTCTGTTCGTCAAATATCATCTTCTCGACTTTACAACCGAATTGCATATGTTCTCTGAGATTCAATTTGTCTACGACGAAATTTAAATAACGCAATGTCTCGGCTTGCGGTGAGAAACGCTCCTTCCAATGCCACTCGTCGAGCAATTCCTGCGAGAACGAGTAACCGTAGGTATAGCTCTCGGAATCGAAGCGCGCGCCGGGATAACGGTTGTTGTACCAAGTGCCACCGAGACCGTCGTTCGCGTCGAGCACGGTTGCCCGGACCCCGAGATCGATCAGTCGTTTAATCTGGTAAATGCCGGAAACACCAGCGCCGACGACGATCACTTCGTAGTCGTAGTGCGCGGCTTGCGCATTTGTTCCGGTTGATTGAGTCGCTGTCGTTGCCATCGCAATGCTCCACGTGGTTGGTCTCGACGTCGAATTTACGCCGGATGAGCGTAAGGGTAGCCCAACGTACGGCCACTTTGCTAGCCGCCAGCGGCGCGGGTCACGCGGTCGCGAAAAGCGCTCCTGCGCGAACGTGAGTTCGTCCGCAAATATTCCTATTTGTGCCAATGTTTGACGATTTTTCAAGGCGTAATCTACAAGGCGTAATCTAAGTGCCCGTGTCGTGCGACACGAAACGCTCGTTCACCCTGTCTGCCTCCCTGGTCGGCGCCGTCGATCGTGGATGAAGCTCAGACGGGCAAACGATTTGGACCCCACCGTTCGGATGTCCAGCCCCGCGTCATGAGCGTGTGCAAGGCACTTGTGAGCGGTTTACCGATTGCGGCGATTGTCGTAACGTACGAGGCTTGATGGTGCCGCTTGTGATCACGGATCTTGAAATCATGCAACTCCTCTCCCTTCTAAGTCGGGCGTTCGGGCGAGTCCATGCGCCGGATCTCGTGACCGGATGACAAGCAAGGATGAGTTCACGTTGCCCAGTGGTTTCCGTCGCTATTATCCGTTGCCCGAAACCGCCGATATCCGTCCGACGATTAATTACGATTGGTCACTGAATGGTCGCTGAGACTCTGTGCACAATCGCATCGAACCTAAGTAGCATTTTCGCTTCAGGTGCTGCACTACGCTCTAAGACCACGGACATCGAATTCCGTTGTCCAGCAGTGCAATCCATCTCTGCGATCACGGCACTACTTTTCTTCGGGAGTATAAGTTTCGATGAGCAAGGGGCCTCGTTCGAGGTATGTTGGAACCACTTCGCCAATAACTAATGAACAGATTAAAGAATAGAATTTACACGCGCGCCTTCGTCTGCGTAGTTGGTCCAAGAAACTCATGAAGACATTCATGTTGAGCAATCGGCAGCTCAACTCTGATCCCTGTTGCAGCATCGGATGCGTGAACAGTGTTTTGATGCGATTCAGCGTCCAACCGGCGCGCGTTTGCGTAAGTCGAGCCCATTAATGAAGACGGATAACACCCCCATCGTCAAAGACCTCGTCCTGATCGGCGGGGGGCATAGCCATGTCATTGTGCTCAAGCGATTTGCGATGAAGCCGCTGCCTGGCGTCCGTATTACGTTGATCTGTCGCGATGTTGAGACCCCCTATTCAGGCATGTTGCCGGGCCTGGTGGCCGGCCACTACACGCGTGACGACGTACACATTGATCTGGGCCCGCTGGCGCGTTTCGCGAACGCCCGTTTTTATCACGACGAGGCAATTGGTCTAGATCTTAAAGCGCGCACCGTACACACCGTTAAGCGTCCGCCGGTGCCCTACGATGTGTTATCGATCGATATCGGTTCGACGCCATACATGGCGGATGTACCAGGTGCCGCGGAGAACGTCGTGGCCGTAAAGCCAATCAGTAACTTCTTCGATCGCTGGCAGGAATTAGTGCGGCGGATCGAGACCAGCGCAGGATCGCTAAGCATCGCGATCGTCGGCGCGGGAGCCGGTGGCACTGAAATGTTGCTGGCCATGCAGTACGGTTTACAGCGGCGACTGCGCCAGCTGGGTCACGATCCGAACCGGCTGCATTTTCACTTGTTCAGTGCCCAGGATGTGCCTTTGCCAACTCATGCACCCAAGGTGCAACAGGCGTTCTTGCGCGTTTGCCATGAGCGAGGTATTGAGGTGCATCTCAATGCGCGCGTGCAGTCCGTCGACGGCAAGATCTTAGAAACCAGCGACGGCGCGACTTATGCGATCGATGAAACCTTGTGGGTGACGCACGCAAGTGCGCAATCGTGGCTTGGCGATGCGGGACTCGAGATTCACGGCAACGGATTTATTGCGGTAAACGAAACCCTCGAATCTGTGTCTCATCGAGGCGTTTTTGGCGTCGGTGATTGTGCCGCTGTGTTAGCGCATCCGCGTGAAAAAGCTGGCGTATTTGCGGTTCGTCAGGGACCTGCGTTGGAACGGAATTTACGTCGCGCGCTGCGCGGTCAGGTACTCAAGCGCTTTGTTCCACAGAAAAACTTCCTTAGCCTGATCAGCACCGGCGATCGTTATGCCGTCGCCACGCGCGGTGGTTCGCTGATGTTCGAAGGTGCCTGGGTGTGGCGCTGGAAAGACTGGATCGATCGACGCTTCATGCGCAAGTTCTCGGATCTGCCTGCAATGCATAGCGGTGCAGGCGTGCATCTGGCTACCGGCTTAGCCGACACGCAAGTGATCGAAGAACTGTCTGAGGTGGCAATGCGTTGTGGCGGCTGCGGTGCAAAGATCGGGGCGAGCGTGTTGACGAGAGTCCTGAATGACCTCAAACCGGCTGCTCGCGCGGATGTATTGATCGGCTTGCACGAACCGGACGATGCGGCCGTCATTACTGTGCCCGCGAATAAAGTCGTGGTGCAAACTGTCGATTCGTTTCGGGCTATGCTCGACGATCCCTACTTGTTTGGGAAAATAGCGGCAAACCACGCACTCGGCGACATCTTCGCGATGGGTGCCGAGCCGCAAAGCGCATTGGCCATCGCCACCTTGCCTTTCGGAATAGAGTCTAAGGTGGAGGACACTTTGCGACAGATGATGTCTGGGGCGATGGAGATACTTGCTGATGCGAATACGGCCTTGGTTGGCGGGCATACGAGTGAGGGCGTGGAGTTGTCGCTCGGTTTCGCGATCAACGGCCTGATCGATGCTGATGCGATTCTACGCAAAGGCGGCATGCGCGCCGGTGATGCGCTCATTGTTAGTAAGGCGCTAGGGACGGGGACGTTGTTCGCAGCCGACATGCGCCACAAAGCGCGCGGTCGATGGATCAGTGCGGCGATCGAATCCATGGTGCAATCCAATCGCTACGCTGCGCGGTGCTTGTTCGAACATCACGCGACCTCGTGCACCGATGTCACAGGTTTCGGCTTGCTCGGGCATCTCGTTGAGATGGTTAAAGCGTCACGGGTTGACGTGACGCTTGAGATGCAAGCGATTCCAGTCATGGACGGCGCACTAGAGACGGTAGCGATGGGCATCACAAGCTCCTTAGAGCCGCAAAATTTGCGATTGCGGCGTGCCATTAAAAACCTGGCGGCGGTGACTAGCGATCCGCGTTACGCACTCTTGTTCGATCCGCAAACGGCGGGCGGTCTGCTCGCGAGTGTACCGCAACACAAAGCGGCCGATTGTGTGCAGGCATTGAAAGCACTCGGTTACAAACACAGCGCCGTGATCGGTCGCGTATTACCGCAAAGCGACGCGCTTGAGCCAATCACGATTATTGCGTGATTTTTCAGTGGGCGCCGCATGCCGCTCCAGCAATTGCGTATTGCGGTGAATGAATTTTCTGAAATCCGTTGGCGAATTGAATTCGAAAAGTGCGGGAGAAACGGCATATGAAAACTGGGCTAAAAATCCTCGGGATACTGCTATTCGTTCTCGTGATTTGTGCAGCCTACGTGTACTCCCAGGTTCGCGCGATTGAGATCGAACGTTTGAGTGACGACCTACATGTATTACGCGGCTTCGGTGGCAATACCGCGGTCTTAAGAACAAAAGTCGGCGCCGTGATCGTGGATACAATGACGTTCGGCCTACAAGGCGCACGTATTCGGCAACTCGCGCGGCAACTCACGGGCGCGGAACCCATTCTCATTATCAATACCCACTATCACCTCGATCACACGCATGGCAATCCCGCTTTTGCCGAGGGTACGAGGGTGCTATCGACCACGGCGACGCTATCGCACCTAAAAACCTTGGACACAAATTTTTGGATCGGCGATGCGGCAAAATTTCTACCTAATGAAACGTTTGACGATCGAACAACGCTGCAGCTCGGTGGCAAAACAATCGAGCTAGTGCATCCCGGGCCTGGCCACACGGATGGCGATCTCGTGGTGGTTTTTGTCGACGAAAATGTCATCCACATGGGCGACTTGTTATTCCAGAAGCACTATCCGAATATTGATTTGGAGGCTGGTGGTAGTGTGCAAAAGTGGCCGGATACCCTCGAGAACGTCATGGCGCTCGCGTTCAATCGAGTCATACCTGGCCATGGTGCAACCACTGATCGCGAAGGTATTCGCGAATTCCAAAAATTTATGCAGCAGCTCGGCGCGATTGGAGCTAAGGCGGCTAATGAAAACTGGACCGTTGAAGAAATCCAGGCAACCGGCGAACTGACCATGGACGCGGATTACCTACCGCTGAAATTCATTGTTGCGTTGGGGATCGATCGTGAATTTGTCCTAAAGCGCGCGTGGCAAGAGGCGACCGGTAATTTCCAAAAAGGTGACGGAGGGATTAAAAATTGACCACCTAGAGGAAAAAGGTGACGGAGGGATAAAATAAAAACGTGACAGGAGGAATAAATTCTCGCGCTAATAGTGTTCGCTTGATTGCGGCTGTTACCCTAACGATTCTACCCAACCAACGTACATGGACGGAGGATGGTCTAGATGGATAAGAACACCAGCAACAGACAAACAAGTTATGCGCATCGCGCTCAGCCGCTTTCGCGCGCGGGGCCCTAGCCAGATACTACTACTGTGGGTGTGCGGCGTTGCCGCCTTGCCCGGCTCGCTCTCTGCGATGCCGCCGTTCTTGGAACCAAATACATCTTATCTCAGCATCAACGATAGCCCGTTCGTGGCGCTCGACTTTAGCAATGGCTATTTCCATCTCGAAGATTTCGAGAACGATGTGTTTACCCCAGGCGTGACGTTGACCGCTGGAGACTCGCGAATCGGTGCCAGCGACTTGACTGACTCGGTCGATGGCGACGACGGTAACCTCGACGGTTTCGGCACGACTGGCGGTTCGTACTTCTCTGGCTCTCCGGGAGGCGCGCCAACCTTCACCTTCGAATTTAACGAGGTCGAATTGGATGGACTGCCCACACACGTAGGCCTCGTCTGGACCGACGTCGGCTTCGCCCCCCCCCCGACGGATTTTTTCGGCACCGTGACGTTCGAGGCGTTTGATAGCCAAGGCGACGGCCTCGGTTCGACGGGACCGACTGGCGTTGGAGATGGGTTTGCCTCAGGTCAAACAGCGGAAGATCGATTTTTCGGAGTGATTTGCGACGGCGGCGTTTCGCGCCTCTCCGTGACAATGGCGGGTTCCAGCGATGATTGGGAAATCGATCATCTGCAATACGGGCGTTCGGCACCCGTGCCATTACCGGCTGCAGTTTTGTTGATGCTGTCTGGATTGCTTGGATTGAACCGGTATCGACGTACCGCAGTTGCGTGACTATCGTACTGCAGCGACTTTTAAACGTTTGTTGCGTTCAGTGGACGACAAACGCGTCAGAAAGATTCTGGTGTATTACTTTTGGCCGCGAGACGAATCGACCTACAGCTTTAAATTTGGCGCCAGATAAAGAAATCTGGCGCCGTTAATCAGGCCTCTCTCAGGCGCGCCGACGACGACGCCAAGCCAACAGGCCAACACCGCTCAACATTAGCGGCAGCGCCGCTGGCACTGGCACTGCCTGGACGGTCAGTGCGGTCATGCTGAAGCCCGACGCTCCAGCAGTGAAGTCGAGAAAGGTCGGGAACGCCGTGCTGAAATCCGGTGCGCCTACGTCCAGCAGCGGGATACCAGTGATACGGAACTCCATGACGTTTACGAGGCCTGCGTCGGCGAGCACAAACTCCACCAGACCCGTCAGAGCGAAGCTCATGTCGCCGACTTCGAGTGTTAACTCGCCGAAGCCGTCGTCGATCATGACAGACAGAAACGCGCCTTCCTCCAGCGTGTACTCGAAGCCGTCCGCAAACGGTGGATCATACCAACGACGCGGTGTCGGGTCCGGGAATTCGAATACGCCCGGTGCCGGCACGAAGGGTAGTAATGGGTGATCCGGGTCCGTTCCCGGTTCGATACCGCCGACCCCGCCAAAGGCGAAGATGAACGTCACCCCGTCGTTGTTCGGCGACGGACCTTCGATGGCTGCGGCGCTCGGCGATGAGCCCTCTACGCCCGACTCGCTGAACGAGCATTCCTCGCCACACTCGTCCACTGGCAAGTTCAGTGCGGACTGGCCGTAGGCCCAAACGTCGGGATTGAGCACTGCGATCGCGTCGTTGGCCGCCGCTTCGTTTGATGCCGCGCCGTAGAAGATGTTGAAAGTCCGCGATTCGCCGGCAGCCAGATCATTCAATGAAAAATCGAACACCGAACCGTGATCGGCCACCCCGAGGTCCTGGAAATCGACATTGGTTGAATCGAAGCCATTGACATCGATGCTATCGGCGCTAATGGTGGGATCGGCCGACGCGAAGCCGTTGTTGCTCGCGAAACGCACGTTGCCACCCATTGCTTCGAGATTCGCGGCGACGCCGAAGTGACTCACATACTCGTTGAATTCGGTCGGTGGCACGTCCCAGTCCATCACGCGACGATACACCAGGTCGCGCAAGACCTGATCGCTGCCGTTAGTTATTGTGACGTTGCCTTGAAACACGTTCGGCGCGAGCGACACGCCGTAGGCATGGGTAATCGTGATGAGCGCTGCGCTCGCAAGTCCCACGGTCGAAGTGGCCGAAGTTGTCGAGTAGCCGAATAGCCCGCCTGTTAGGCCCGAGATTCCATCATTCTCATTGGCCGAACCGGAGATCTGGGACCCGCCGAACAAGCCCGCTACCCCCCAGCCCTCACAGAGGCAACCAGGTGAGGTTGCATCGTAGAACTGGCCGTCGTCGAAGCGTGCGGCGAGCCCAAAGGGACCGGAGTTCACAGTAAACACGGTGTCCGACTGGAAGTTCAGATGCCCGAAATCGTTAACGCCAAGGGCGATGGTCTGCAGCGCTGGATCGATGTTGTTGAATATGACGCCGCCTGCGCTGGCGTGCTGTGTATACGCGCCCAAGGCGCACAATGCTGCACCCAGTACCCATTAACTGCTTGCCCTGGTTCGGTGCCCCCAACGTTTCGTCGTGCGTTCCATCTGCGTGATCCCCTATAATGCTTTCCCTGATCGGATTGTATTGGTCATCTGTGGCTAGCTAGCCTAGCTGTCGGAAATGCTAGCATCGGATGCGTCGCAAATGTTGAAATTCTTCCGGTAATCCGACCGGTTTCGAACTTCCCGAGGCCGTCTGCGCAACGACAACGGATATTAGAATAGGTGGACTCTCCTGGAATCTGAAGACGGGTAGTATGATGGTCTCGCGCCAGCCGGAAACTCGGCCGTCGCCTAGAGATTAGTTCCGAACACGCGCGGCAAAATGTCGGGACCGGGTGAACGACCTCAGTGTTTCGTTCATGGGTGTCCAACACCTTCTGTTATCCTCGATCCAGGATGAAGAAACCAGGACTAGAAATTCGTGAGGTCGGTCTCGATCGCAATCGCAATCGCAATCGCTTCGAGAAATCAATGCTGCATGTAGCTGTCCGCTAATCCCGAGTATTTTTTTCCGACAATCTGTATTGCGCGACGGGCGGCAAGCGCTCGGATCGCCGTCAAACGGTTTACACTATAGACCCTCAATCACTGGGAGCAGGTTTTGGTTGTAAACAATCCATTACACGTGATCGATAGTTTGTGGACACGCGACGGATGAAGCGACTAACGACATGGGTGGTACTGATCTGCATTTCGCTAGTAGTGCACACGGTTATTTCGTGGCGCCTAGGTCGGGATATCAACGCCCGGATAGAACCGGGTGAGGCCGTCGAGATTAAAATTGCCTTGGTTGAGCCAGAAAAGCCCAAAGCGATTGAACGGCCGCCGCCCGACGAACCCTTGGAGTTCGTGGATCCATTCGAGGTTGAGCCCCCTAAGACGCTGATTGCGCCGCAGGCTGTGACGCCCCCACCGCCTGATGTACCGCTCACGTTGCGCGCTGATTCCGGCGGTAAACCCGGCTTTAAGTTATCCAATCCGGGCTCTGCTATGCCGCTCGGCGAAGGTTTCGGCACGGCTGGTTTTGGACCCGGGATCGGCAACGCGCTCGGTAATTCTTCGAACCGTTTTGCTGCCTATGTCGCGGGTTTGCGAAACGACGGCTTGGACGTTGTTTTTATTCTCGACGCGACGAGTTCGATGGGATGGGCGCTCGACCAAATCAAGGAACGTATCAACGATATTGTGCGCGCGGTGCGAACCTTGGTGCCGACGGCCCGATTTGGGTTTGTAGCGTATCGTGATCAAGGCGACCCAGAGTTTGTTGTTCGTGCCCGGCCGTTGACGTTTAGCACGGCGAATCTCAGCGACTTCCTCGATCCGCTCGAAGCGGACGGTGGGGGCGACGTTGAGGAGGATATCGGCGCGGGGGTCGACGCGGGTATCGAGCAAAGCGGCTGGCGTGTCGGCGCACGCAAGATCATGATCATTGTTGGCGATGCGCCGCCGCGAGATGAGGATTTTAAGCATTTGCTGCGATCGATCCGCAGCTTTACCGCAATAGGCGGCACGGTGTCGACTCTAGATGTCAGTCCTGATGCGAATCCTGAGCTGATTGAGATGCGCGAGGGCGCACCGGTTGATCGCAGACATTACCGCGGAAAACCCAGTCGGCAATTTCTGATCATCTCAGATGCCGGTAATGGTGATTCTGGAACCCTGTCTGGCGATGTCAATATTACGAAACGTTTGCTCACGTTGATCATGGGCGACCAATTCGCGCAAGAAATGCGCGCGCTATTCGAGGTGATCTAGTGCATCGTCGACGAATAGTTTGGTGTGCGCTTTTCTTTCTGTTATCAACCGGGGGCAGCGTGAACGAATTGCTTGCGCAGAACACGGCACCGCCCGATCCCGATACGGCAATCGCACAAGCACGACAGCTGCTCTCGAGCTTAAGCAACGAGGCGCCGACGAGTCGATTCGCAGCCGTCGGGCGCGAATTCGGACAGTTGGTCGATGCGCTGCGACAAGCTAATCCAACGACCAGCCAGCTGACGACGATGCGCGTCGTCACCGAGGACCTAAGCAAGCGCACTAACACGCACTTGAAAGCGCTCGAGACCCAGGCTGGTCGGGATGAAGTGGCATTGGAGACGCTCTATCGTTCCGCCGCTTGGGATGATATTAGCTTTGCGTTGGCAGCGTTTCCTTATTGGCGGGCGTGGCTTGATCTCGAGATGGTTAACCGAGCGGACGGTGTTGCGGCCAAGAAGCAATGGATCTGGGAAGCGAAAAAGGGTTTCCGTGGTACGGCGGTACAAGTGTTTCGTCCGAGTCTGCTGTACGGTGGCTGGCTAGGTCTCGGCTACGTTGCGCTCGCCGAGGGCGAAGACGATCGTGCCGTCAAGATCTTCGAAAGCCTAGAAAAGGAAGTGGCGAGCGACACCGCTCACCCATTGCATGACGTGGTGTCGTTAGAACTTCGAATGTTGCGCGCGAAAGCGGGCAACGTCATCGACTCAGCGCCCAATCGCGACATCAACGACGCTGAAGCGCAGGTCTTGCGCGCGGAAGCGATCGCGCTGCTCGAATATGCGCAAAAGTACAAAAAGGACCCGAAAGACGCGGTTGTGCGGCTGCGACGAATTATCGATGCTGGCTACGTCGATAATGCAATGCTTGAACTGGTGTCGCACTACCACGACACGATTAAGCGGGGCGAAATCGGGATCTTAACTGCATTAGTGCGCGCCGAGCAGGCATTCGAGTTTGGACTGGACTCGAGTGCGACGGGACTTTACGAAATGTTCTTTGAGGCTGTGGAAAACCGCAAAGATCTCAACTTAAATCAATATCGGTTTAACTACGCATTGGCGTCGCTAAATATCAAAGCGTATGAAGTTGCGGCGGTTGCTGCGGACGAGTTATTAAAAAAACAGAACCTCGATCCACTGATCAAAAGAGCCGCAACCAAGCTCGCTTACGTTGCTCGGGTGTCGCGTGATGCGGCGCCCACCGCTGCTTCGCGTGCCGCGCTCACAAAATCTGCCGAGCGACTGCTTCGAGACTACCCTGATGATCGCGACGCGGATGGAGTGCGCTTAACCGTCGCCCAGACCACGACGGATTCAAAGAAGGCGCATGCGATGATGAATGCGGTTAAATCGCCTCGCGGGTTGCAGGGGTCGTTGGAGCAGACGCGATTTTTCATTATCGCTAGAGACTTTAGCGACGCGATCCGTTCGAACGACGTAACAAAAGCAACCGCGTTCGCGCCCAAAGGTTTGTCCGCCTACCAGCAGTTACCGAAAAAGCAACGAGAGATCACCGAGAATCTTGCGCTTGTGCTGCAGATGCGTGCGCTTAGCGATGCGGATCCGAAGGCAGTAATAACGGCAATTGATGAGTTTCAAAACTTAGCCAGTTTAGCTTTGCCCGTGCGCCAGGGGATGCTTTGGGCGCAGCTTAGATGCGTGGACAGGCTAGCGGATCCAGCAGCCCTAATCGATTTTCTCAGTCGTTTCACGAGCACGGAACTCGAGGCTTGGCAGCTCGAGCAGATCTATTCGTCGATCAATGCGGTGGCTGATACGAACGAGCGATTAGCAGCAACGCAAGTGTTATTGCAGGGAACGATGGCTGACGATCGCATGGAGCAGCGATTCAAGATGATTATGATCGAAGCGTTACTTGATCTTGATCAATTTTCCGATGCCTACGATCAAGCTCGATTGTTTCGCGAGGCCTACCCGGCACTCGCAGACGGCTACCGTTTGTTTGCTTTGGCCGCCGCAAAAACGGATCGACCGTTCGAGGCAGATAGCGCGTGGCGCGCAATAACCGATCGCACGGATCCGCGTCGCGATATGTGGTGGGAAGGCATGCTCCACCGCGCCCATATTCGCGCAGAATCCACGCGGCCGGAAAGCACTTGCGAAGTCTTAGCTGAGATTGAATCCAGGATAGAATTTATGCCGCCAGCAATAAAGCCACAGGTTGAAGATCTTCGCGGTAGCTTAACGTGTCCGCAGAACCAGACCAGCTGAAATTTGATCAAGACTAGTTCATGCGCCGATAACGCTAATTCCATTTTCCGAACCACAGTGCGACTACAACGTCTCTAGTAAAGCACGCGGCAGCGCAATTAGACCATCGCGATGAACGTATCGATGTTCGAGGCAAAACCACGCAAGTGTTGATCAGTGGCTCAGGTCCGCCGCTGCGTTAATCGCATAGCGCGGGCGGCGAGGTTGCCTGGCTGCCGTTCTTCGACCTGCTGAGCCAGCACTTCGAAGTATTCGTGCCCGCGCATCCAGGCTTCGCCTACTCGGACGGGCTCGATGAGTTCGACTCAATGGAAGATCTCGTGCTGCATTACACGGATCTCATCGACGTCCTTGGCATCACCCAACCTGCCTTAGTCGGATTATCTCTCGGCGGATGGATCGCAGCGGAGTTCGCGACACGCTATTGCGATCGCATTCGCGCCCTCGTATTAATTGCGCCCGTCGGTATCCGCCCGCCGCTTAAAGATATTTTTCCGCGTCACCAAGCGAAACGCGCGCGTTCGTTTTCAGCGAACCGGAATCGGAACTCGCGCGGCACGCTATTTCTGATGATCCGGATCCAGAAACTTACGAACTTCATCTCAAAGGGCGCCAGGCCACCGCGCGTTTGGGTTGGAACCCTTATTTGCACAACCGCAAATTCGAAGGCCGCTTGTATCGCATAAGCGTACCGAGTCTTGTCCTTGCAGCCGGCGCGGATCGACTGGTTCCAGAATCGCACTGTCGCCTATACGAGGCGGGCATTGCGAATGCGAAATTTAAACAAGTTGCTGATGCTGGGCACGCGTTGCCCTTCGAACGACCCGCTGAAAGTGCCGAAATCGTGACGCAGTTTCTGTCAATCAAATAGTTTGCAGGCCGTCTAATCCGATAAGGAGACGATTGTGCGGTTTAATAATTTCCACTTAATGCCGCGCCCGATCCAG
>JAQCEL010000107.1 GCA_027618655.1 Pseudomonadota bacterium
GAACAGATCACTGCAGAAGGGGTCGCACTCGCCGTCATGGAACGCGCGCCTTAATCGAGGCGTGGTATTAAGACCCACTGCTAAGCGCGATACGCGTGAAAACCGTATTGCGCTTGGTTTTTGCAGCCGTGACTGCTTGCTTAACCGGCAGCGCGATGCGTGATTCAGTCAATCATTGATTAACGTCAATGACGACTCGACCCCTTACCGTTCCGCCCAAGATTTCACGTCCGATTTCGATCGCTTTGTCCAAGGGGTGCGTTGTAAAAACCGCGGCAAGTTTGTCTTGGTCGATCAACTCAGCAAGCGCACTCCAAGCACGTTCGCGCCGCTCCATACTGGTCATAATCGATTCAATACCGCGGACCGTAACGCCTCTCAATATCAGCGGCATAACGCTCCCGGGTAATCCAAACCCACCCGCTAACCCGCACGGAGCAACGATACCCTCGTGCTTTGTCTGGGCGATGGCAGTCGCCAGTGTGGTGTCTCCGACGGCGTCAATCACACCCGCCCAGATTTCCTTTTCTAAAGGCTTGCTGGCGCGCGCGAGGTCCGCGCGCGCAACGATTCGTTGAGCTCCAAGGCCGCGTAAATAGTCTTCCGTTTCCGGCCGACCCGTCGATGCCGCAACTTCGAAGCCGAGTTTCGCCATTGCCATTACCGCAATTGAGCCGACGCCACCTGCTGCGCCTGTCACTAGGATAGGTCCATCTTCAGGTTTCGTTCCATGGTCGAGTACCGCGTGGACGCACAACATTGCAGTGTACCCAGCTGTCCCGATCGCCATGACTTGTTCGAGGTCAAACGCGTCTGGCACTCGGACCAAAAAGTCACCATTGATCCGCTGCTTCTCGGCATATCCACCCCAATGATCCTCGGAAAGCGCGTAGCCGTTGGCGAGGACTCGATCGCCCGCCTTCCATTTTGGATGTTTGGACTCGACGACCGTTCCGGATAAATCGATGCCGCACACCATGGGAAATCGTCGACATATCGGTAAGGTGCCAGTGACTGCGAGCCCGTCTTTGTAATTAACCGTCGAGTAACTGACGTCTATCAGTACGTCTTCATCAGGCAAATCAGCCAGAGATAAGGTCTTCAGACTAGCCGACACTTTACCGTCGGCATTTTTTTCGGCGACGATAGCTCTTATTGCATCACTCACAATTCGTTTCCTCTTTAGTTCGTTAGAATATGCCGCTTTTAGGAACCGGCACGCAGGCGGGCATGTCCTGCAGTTGATATTCTCGCCGGACTGCGGGATGGTTCCTGTTCTTTATCAATGGTAACCCAGGCGCGCCGTTGTTGAAGGAAAATTTTTCAAGGAGACTTAGGCCATGACGCAACAATGGGATTCAAATCGCTACGCCTGCGAGGTCGGTTTTGTGGCAACCTTGGGAGAACCGTTGCTTGCGCTGCTTGCACCCGTGCCGCACGAGCGGATCCTAGATGTCGGATGCGGCGATGGGGCATTAACTGAGAAACTGCTGCCTTTCGGTTGCCAAATTACCGCCGTGGACAGTAGTAGTCATCAAATTGCAGCAGCCATCAGGCGTGGTCTAGACGCGCACGTGATCGACGCCCACGCCCTGCCCTATGCAGAAGAATTCGATGCCGTCCTGAGTAATGCGGCGCTACATTGGATGAAGGACCCGGACAAAGTCCTTGCCGGGGTGGCTCGCGCCCTCGTTCCCGATGGGCGCTTTGTCGCAGAAATGGGTGGTGCCGGCAACGTAGCTCGCATCGTAAACAGTATTGGCGGACTGCTGAATCGGGAAGGCATCGAATTGGCGAGCGTTAATCCATGGTATTTTCCAACTCCCAATGAATACCGTGAGCGCCTGAGTGCACACGGCTTCGACATCGTTTCCATGGAGCACTTCGAACGGCCTACGAAACTTGACGGTGATATCACAGCTTGGTTAGAAATCTTTGCCACGAGCTTTTTTGCGGCTTTCAATCCGTTACACAGAACTAAACTTCTCGCGCGATTGCGCGAAGAACTGCGATCCGATTTGTGTGACGCGAAGGGTCGTTGGACGGTCGATTATGTGCGGCTGCGTTTTTCGGCTGTCAAACGCGATAAGCGGTCATGATCCTTTCCGGCGGTTGCTTGTGCGCACTAGTGCGTTATCGGATCCTCAATACACCCGGGCCATTGATCTATTGCCACTGCAGCCAATGCCGTAAAGCACAAGGGGCTGGTTTCGCCGCAAATGTTCCCGTGCCGCGCGCTAATTTCGAGGTGACTAAAGGTGCCGACTGCATAAAGGCGTATCAGTCATCGAAGGACAAGACTCGATATTTCTGTGCGAAATGCAGCTCACCGCTATATAGCTACTTGCGCGAAGCATCGAACTATCGGATCCGAGCCGGGAGCCTCGATGACGGCCCAGAATTATCGCCGAGCGCGCATATTTTTGTTGCATCGAAGGCTAACTGGGTAACGCTCAATGATGATCTGCCACAGTTCTCAGAAAAGGAGCCGCGCCAGCCGTAATGATACGCGCGCATCTGCCGAACCAGTCCCCTTTCATCAACCACGTGAGTCGTCTGTCTTAAAGCGAATTCGCTTTGGATGATCACACTATAATCGCGACTGCAATCGTAAAAGATACAGGAACTTCGCCTTGGCTTCGAACCAGACAAATAAAATATTCGATTCGATCGACAGCGTACATGCCGCATTCGCTGAAGAAAATTACATCACTGACCGCGCACTCGCGTTGACCTTGAAACTCGCGGCCGACCTCGAGAAACCGATCTTACTTGAAGGTGAAGCCGGGGTTGGCAAAACGGAGGTTGCAAAAGTCCTCGCCTCGGTACTCGACACGCCGCTCATTCGCCTTCAATGCTACGAGGGATTAGATGCGAATACGACCTTGTACGAGTGGAATTACGCGCGGCAAATATTGCATATCCGGATGGCCGAACAAGATTCAGATAAACGAGCGACTTTGGAGCAAACTATTTTTAGTGATGAATTCTTACTAAATCGGCCGTTGCTCGAGGCGATCCGTCATCCGGGTCCCGAGGCAGCGGTGCTGTTAATCGACGAAGTAGACCGGGCGGACGAAGAATTCGAAGCGTTCCTGCTTGAAGTGCTCTCGGAATTTCAAATCACGGTTCCAGAAATCGGTACGTTTAGCGCGATCAAGCGCCCGCGAGTCATACTCACTTCCAATCGTACACGTGAACTCAACGATGCGCTTAAACGACGCTGTCTATACCTTTGGATTGATTATCCGACACCAGAGAAAGAGCTCGAAATAATCACCGCACGGATCCCTGGAATTCAAGCTTCGTTGGCAAAATCCATTACTGAGGTCATGCGCCAGCTCCGCGAAGTCGATTTCTACAAGCGACCGGGAATTGCTGAAGCCTTAGATTGGAGCCAGGCATTACTCGGCCTTGGCGCAAACACGTTAACACCAGAGTTAATGCAAGACACGGCTGGTGTGATCCTTAAATACCACGACGATATCGAACGGCTGCGCGAAATAGGGGCTGATACTTTCCTCAATCCACAACCGTAGCGATGAGTATGACCGAAAGTTCGGCGTTCATTGAGCGTGCTATGGCACTCTGCCGAGTCGCGAAGGACGAGCAATTGCCCGTTAGTCAAAGTCGGGTGATTGACGTTTTTCGTGCACTCAAATCGATTGACTGGTTGAACGAAGACGATTTCCGATTGGCCTTGCGCACGAACCTTGCCGGAAGTCGCGAGGATGAACTTCGCTTCGACCGAGTGTTCCACAGTTATTGGCGAAACCTCGCCACTCAGCAGGAAAACTTCAAACCCTGGCGGCACGAGCTCGTCCGTGGAGAGAAGCAGTATGGCGAAGAGCGCGCTCACGAAGATCTGCTCACCGAACAAGAACATTTCGGTGCTCAAGACGTGCAGCGGACTCTCAATTTATCGGCCCGCTGGGATCCAACCGCGCCACCGCTTGAACAGGTAATTCGCGAACTCGCGAAACGCCTTGCCACGCGACCGAGTCGACGGCACAAACAGTCTAGGGTCGGTCGGAAAATTGATCTGCGACGCTCCGTGCGACGTAATGTCGGCAACGGCATGGACATGCTGGAATTGATGCGCTCGAAAGCGAAGGTGCGCAAAACACGGTTCGTGTTGCTCGCGGATGTTAGCGGGTCGATGGATGCGTTCAATCCATTTCTGCTGCAACTCATGCTGGGTTTGCAGCGCGCATTGCGCAATTCGCGCACCTTAGTCTTTAGTACGCAGGTATCCGAAATAACGATGCAGTTGCGTCGTGGCAGCGTCAAGAGAACCTTAGAGGATGTCAGTGCAATTGTTAAACACTGGTCTGGGGGAACGGACATCGGGAGTGCTTTGGGCCGCCTCAATCGCGGGATCTTAGCCGAAGGTTCAGCTGGCTCGACGGTCGCGATTATTATCAGTGACGGTTACGACAATGGGCGAACTGAGCAAATTGAAATTGAAATGCGTGCAATGAGACGTCGCGTGCGAGCGGTTGTTTGGATTAATCCGATGTATGGCGCCTCAACGTTTATGGTGCGAGCTGCGGGGATGAAAGCGGCCCTACCTTTTGTCGATCATTTTCTGCCCGCATTTAACGCGAAATCACTGACCAGCTTGGTCCAGGAACTAGCGCGGATCTAGGTAATCGGCGCTAGTTCGCTACAATCCTAGCTTAGTGCAGCTTTCAGGCGTTCAGCGGCAAACCGTAAGCCGTCGGCTCCGGCCTCAAGAGCTCCTGGAAACGACAAGAATCCATGGATAGTCCCTTCGTAGCATTTGTACTCTGACGGTACCCCCGCGGCGCCCAAGGCATCTGCGTACGCTTTACCTTCATCGCGCAACGGATCGAATCCGGCGGTGATCGTTAACGCTGGCGGTAGTCCGGTAAGGCTCTTCGCTGCAATAGGCGAAGCCTTTACGTCGCCGGCTGGATTTGTGTCGCCGAACAGCAGCTTGCCGAACCACGCCATGTCTGCTGAAGAAAGAAAGTATTCACCGCCACCAAATTGCTCTCTAGACGCATAGTTCGTCGCGGAAAAATCGGTCGCGGGATACATGAGTAATTGAAAAGCAACGTGATCGCGAAGCTGTTGCGCAACGACTGCCGCCATGTTTCCACCCGCACTGTCACCGGTCACCGCAATTTTGCTGCTGTCGCCACCGAAAGTCGCGGCATTGTCATGAACCCATTTAGTTGCAGCGATGCAGTCTTCAATACCGGCTGGGAAACGATGCTCAGGTGCGAGACGATAATCGACGGCAACCACGATGACATCTGCTTCGTTCGCGTAATAACGACACATGTTGTCGTGCGTCTCAAGATCGCCGATCACCCATCCGCCGCCGTGGAAAAACACGAGTACGGGAATTTTCTTACCACTGAGGCCTCGCGGTGTGTAAACGCGTAGTGGGATGTTGCCGTTTGGACCAGAAATTTCCCGATCTTCGCTGTCGTGGATGGGTAACACGTCACCTTGTAGATTCTGAACGAGCCCGACGAACACATTGCGGCACGTCTCGACCGGCATTTCATGAAGTGCTGGACCACCTTGGGCAGCAATGTTCTTTAACAGTGTATCGGTGCTTACATCGAGGGCCATTGTCATTCTCTCCAAAATTTCTATTGGGGCGCGATTTTCAATACATCGCGTAAATCAGTCAACACCAAACCAGAGCTGTTGATCTTTCGTACAAGTCGCTACTGAAGCCACATTGGGGTCCAAGCAAGGCAGGGCAAGCGTTGTGTCGAGCTGCATGAGCGCGATAACGCCGCTGGGCCCCAATGTAGCCTCAGCCCTGCGGGTTGCCTGTGCAAATTCGCCACTCGGCGTTGCGGCTCGCTCATTTGGAACAACGAAACCGCGCTCGCCGCATCTTGATTGGCAAATTTGCGCAAGCAACAGTGACTTGTACGAAAGATCAACAGGCCCTAGTGCGAATTTAATTTCGAACGCGGCAACGGTTGCCGCACCGTCCGGCATTATAGAACGCGGCGCCGTTGAACTCACCTGCCGATGCTGTATTTATCTTCGGCCGCCTCGACGGTCTGCGCGAGCAAGGTGTTAATAGTCATCGGGCCGACGCCGCCTGGCACCGGTGTGTAAGCAGCGCAGGATTGCGTGATCGGATTCAGTTCAATATCCCCCACCCCACCAGGATGAAATCCTGCGTCGATGACGACCGCGCCCGGTTTAATCCATTGCCCACGGATAAATTCTGGTTTTCCCACCGCGCCAACCACGACGTCGGCGAGACGGACCAAATCCGCCAGCCTCACCGTTCGCGAGTGGCAAATGGTGACCGTGGCGTTTTCGTTCAACAACATCATCGCCATCGGCTTTCCAAGGATTGGGCTTCGCCCCACGACAACGGCATGTTTGCCTTCTAGCGACACCGAATAATGTTTTAGCAATCGCATAATGCCCGCCGGGGTGGCGGAACCATAAGCTCGTTCTCCCATCACCATCCGCCCAAATCCCGACGTCGTCACACCGTCGACGTCTTTCTCCAGCGCAATTTTGTCGAAGCAAGCGCGTTCATCAATTTGTCCCGGCACTGGATGCTGCAACAAAATGCCGTGGACGTCAGGGTCGTTGTTGAGTTTGTCGATTTCTGCGAGCAGCTGTTCGGTGGTCGCGACCTCGGGAAGTACCACTCGCAAGGAGTCCATGCCGATCCGCTGGCAGGCCGTCGCCTTCATTCTTACATAGGTAGCGGACGCTGGATCGTCGCCTACTAAAATGGTGGCAAGGACGGGTTTGCGTCCTGCCATCTTGCGCTTAATCGCCGCCACCCTGACCGACAGCGCTGCCTCACTTTGCTGTGCGACTAATTTGCCGTCCAACAACAATCCGGTCATCTATTTACCCCGCGATTAGATCGCCAGTCCGGCGCATTATAGAAGGCGGTGATCAACCTGACGTGACTCATCAAGAAAAATGTCAACGATTAACTCACCGATAGGATTATTTTGCCCATTTGCTCAGATGCCCACATCCGCCGATGCGCTGCGACACCGTCGTCCAAAGTAAATGTCTGGTCTAGGATAGGCTCAATTTTGTTCTTCACTACAAAGTCGAGCATCGCGTTGAATTCGCTCGGCATCCCCATCGTGGTCCCTTGGATTCGCGCTTGTTTGAAAAACATTTTCGCCATCTCTAGCCCGGCCGAAGGGTTGCCTAAGGTTGCACCGAAGAAAATAAAACGACCGCCCACGTTCAATGTATTCATGGCAGCGTTAACGACATCTCCACCGGCGCTGTCGATGACGATATCGATCCCACCACTCATCTGGCGCATAGCCCGACTCCAGTCCGGATCCTTGTAATTCACCCCGCCCGCTATCCCAAGCTTTAATGCCGCGTCAAGCTTCTCGTCGCTCCCGCTCGTAACATAAACTTCGGCGCCATGATATTTCGCCCATAACAGCGCAAACGTAGCGACACCGCCGCCGATGCCTGTGACCAGCACTTTCTGACCCGCGCGTACTTCGCCATGGGTGACTAACGCGCGCCACGAAGTCAATCCGGCTAACGGCAAGGCCGCTGCCTGCTCCCAGCTAAGGTGCTGGGGTTTAGGTGCGACATTGTCGCTAGGCACACAAATGGCTTCCGCAAAAGTGCCTTGGTCCGGCATTCCCAATACTCTGAATTCGGCGCCGCCACAACGCGGATCGTTACCCCAATTGCGCGCTGGATAAATAACCACTTCTTGTCCGATAAAGGATCGATCACCGCCAGGTCCTACGGCATCGATAACGCCTGCGCCGTCCGACCCTCCGACGCTTGGCAGCTGTACTTTCGGATATTGCCCAACCGTTATCCAGACGTCGCGTCGGTTCAACGCGGCGCAACGTATTTGCACGCGGACTTCGCCGTTCGCAGGTTCGGGGAGCGGGATATCCTCGATGTGTAAGTTTTGCGGCCCGCCAAGTTCGTTAAGTACAAGTGCTTTCACAATGGAACCTTCTAGATGAATTTTCGTGCCCGGATTGGACGAATTGTTCGACGATTTACCCGATCAAATATTACCGACCCTGGAATTCGTATTTCTCTTTTGCCACGAATGCGGCAACCCCTTTCTTCGCGTCTTCCGTGTTGCCTGCGAGGCCCGCTATCGCTCGAGTTTCATATTCCATTTGCGTTTCCATCGTGTTGCTTAGGGAATCAGCGAACAAGCGCTTAATCTCACCGTGTGCCTTGGTCGGCCCTTTGGCAAGCTTAAGCGCGCAAGCGCGCGCGGTATTCATTAGTTCATCGTCGGCGACGACTTCCGTAATTAACCCCATTGCGCACGCCTCATCAGCGCTCAATACAGGGTTTAGTAAAGCCAGTTCTTTAGCCTTACGCACGCCAACTAAGCGCGGCAGAAAGTACGTGCTGCTGCCGTCGGGCGAGAATCCTATTTTTGAATACGCCATAGTGAATTTCGCCGACTGGGCGGCAAAGACGATGTCTCCGGTTAGTGCGATACTCATACCCGCACCAGCGGCGGTGCCATTGACGGCGATAATTAAGGGCGCATCCATGCGTGAAAAGCGCGAAATCGCCGCATGTAAAGTAGTTGTCATGCCGCGCATATGCTCAGACATTCCGTCTCCCTGAGCATGGAATCCGACAACATCTCCGCCCGCGCAGAACATCTTTCCTTCCCCGGTTAAAATGACTGCGCGAATATTTGCGTTCGAAGCACAATGCGTCGCCGCCGCATGCAATTCGTCGCTCATTTTTAAGCTTAAGGAATTTGCTGCTTCCGGTCGTGCAAACGTGATGGTTGCAATTTGCTCTGCCACTTCAAATTTTAGTGTTTCATATGCCATGTTCATCCCCTGTATCCGTGTCTAGTCAGTTTGTTTGCGTCAGTTTCTTATCGCGGTGGCGATCAGGCAAGCTGTGCATAATTGTTCGACGTTCCACCGGCGTCATGCGACTCCAATTACCAATTTCTTCGAGTGTTCGATAGCATCCCCGACAAATATCTTCACCTTTACGCAATTGGCAGACAGCGATACAGGGGGATTCGATTGGTGCAGGCATCGGGCGATCGCTTAATGTTCGCTTGCGCTCAGGTGGCGTAAATATTCGAGACCTGCGATCGCGCGACTCCCATACCAAGACAGCATCTCACCATCAACGAGTGATACCTGCGTGTCGGATCCGAATATCTCCTTAACTTCTTCGAGATGCTTGCTCTTAAAGGGATACGGTTCGCTACTTAACAACACAGTACCAACTTTGCCAACATAGTCCGCAAGCTCAACCGCCGGATAACGAACCCGTGACTGTTCTGGGAGCGTCCGCCAATGAATTAAGTTCAGCATTCGCGAGATATACGTATCGTTTGTGACTGTCATCCAAGGGTCTCGCCAGATGAGGTACAGCACGTCGCGAGCCTGTTTATCCTTTTCGAAACTCAATGACTCGAGCTGCTCGGCAAAGCGTTCAATTAACTGCGCTGCTCGGTCTTCAACCGAAAAGAGAAACCCCATCAATTCGAACAACGAGAGATTATCGCGCGGCGCAATGGGATGCGTAACGATGATGTGTTCAACAAATTGTGCAAGTTCAGCCGCAGTTTCTTTTGTGTTCTCGTCAATGTTGACAATCACGTGGGTCGGCGCGAGTTGCCGGATTTTTTCGATATCGACGTCTTTTGTCCCGCCGACTTTCGGTATCGCCTTAACTTGATCGCGCGGGTGAATGCAAAATCCCGTTCGGGCAACGATCGATCCGGCGAGGCCTAGCTCGCATAGAAGCTCGGTCAGGCTAGGTACCAGCGAGACGATTCTAGGTTCTGGCACCGCTTTACCGTGCGCCACGCCGCTAGCGTCGACGCGCATTCTTTCCTCAGACATCACGCTTTACGTCTATGTGCTACATGTTCCTCCGATACTCGCCGCCGACTTCATACAGCGCGCTGGAAACCTGTCCAAGCGAGGCCACTTTTACGGATTCGATCAATTGTTCAAAAACATTGCCGCGATTGCGCGCCACCGCTTGTAATGCTTTCACTGCAGCTGCGTGATCGTCAGCATGGATGGCCTGAAAATTCCGCACAGCGCTGATCTGATCTTGCTTCTCTTGTTCGGTAGAACGCATCAATTCTAATTCGCCGACTTTTTCCTCCTGCCCCGGTTTCGGCAAAAATGTGTTCACGCCGATGAGCGGCAGACTGCCATCGTGTTTCTTGCTTTCGTAGTACAAACTCTCGTCTTGAATTTTTCCTCGTTGGTACATCGTATCCATTGCCCCGAAGACCCCACCGCGTTCTGAGATACGCTCGAACTCTTGATAGACCGCTTCTTCAACCAAGTCCGTTAGCTCGTTGATGATGAATGAGCCTTGCCACGGGTTCTCACAGAAATTCAAACCGAGTTCACGGTTAATCACTAACTGAATAGCGACAGCGCGGCGCACGGAGCCTTCCGTTGGCGTCGTGATTGCCTCATCGAATGCATTCGTGTGTAGACTGTTGCAGTTATCGAACAGCGCGTAGAGCGCCTGCAAGGTGGTACGGATGTCGTTGAAGCTTATTTCTTGTGCGTGCAAGCTGCGGCCGGAGGTTTGGATGTGATATTTGAGCATCTGGCTCCGCGGACTCGCATGATAACGTTCACGCATCGCCCTAGCCCAAATCCGACGAGCGACTCGGCCGATCACGGAGTACTCTGGATCCATGCCATTGCTAAAGAAGAAACTCAAATTGGGCGCGAAGTCGTCAATCTTCATGCCGCGTGCGAGATAGTATTCAACGATCGTAAAGCCATTCGACAAGGTGAATGCTAATTGCGATATCGGATTCGCACCAGCTTCAGCGATGTGATAGCCACTGATTGAAACGCTATAGAAATTCCTAACTTTTTGATCGACAAAATACTGCTGCACGTCGCCCATCATCTTCATCGCGAATTCCGTCGAGAAGATGCACGTGTTTTGTGCCTGGTCTTCTTTCAGAATATCGGCTTGGACCGTGCCGCGCACACTGGCCAAGGTCTGCGCTTTGATGCGCGCATAAGTTTCTGCGTCGACGACTTTATCGCCACTAATGCCGAGTAAATCGAGGCCTAAACCATCATTGCCTTCCGGCAACTCGCCTTTATAGATCGGGCGGCGCTTACCTTCGAAGTACTTTTCGATCTTCTGTTCAGCGCTAGACCAATTGCCGGATTCTTTAAGGTATTTTTCAATTTGTTGATCGATCGCCGCATTCATAAAAAACGACAATATAATCGGTGCTGGTCCATTGATCGTCATTGATACAGACGTTGTCGGATTGCACAAATCAAATCCCGAGTAGAGCTTCTTCGCGTCATCAACGCTCGCGATCGATACCCCGGAATTGCCCACTTTGCCGTAAATATCCGGCCGCTCATGCGGATCTTCGCCGTACAAGGTAACGGAATCGAACGCAGTCGACAGACGCGCGGCCGGTTGACCCGCCGATAAATAATGGAAGCGGCGATTCGTACGTTCCGGCGTCCCTTCACCAGCAAACATCCGGGTTGGATCTTCCCCAGCTCGTCGGTAAGGGAAAACGCCGCCTGTGTAAGGATACCCACCAGGTAGATTTTCCTTCATTAAAAAGCGCAACAAGTCTCCCCATCCCTCGAATCTCGGGGGGGCAATTTTCGGGATCTTTTGATGACTTAGGCTTTCGATGTAATTAGCGCCCTTAATTTCCTTTCCGCGCACTTCATAAGTAAACGTGTCAGCCGTGATCCCTTTCAGACGTTCGGGCCATTCCATTAACAACTGACGCGCTTCTGCGCCTAGCTCATTGAGCGCGGCGTTATAACGTTGGCGCAACGTGACAAGTGATTTATCGGTTGCTTCAACTAAGGATTCTTGCGGATAGGACTCGAAAACTACTGGCAAGGCCGGATCTTCAATTGCCTTAAGTGCTTCATAACAATGTTGCGCCCGACTTGCGGCGTCGGCGAGTTGTTCGTCGATCGTGCGATTGATGTTCCGGCCCTGATCGACTATTTCAGATAGATAGCGCGTTTTGTTGGCGGGGATCAACACAGTCGCGCGCGGTTCTTTAGTGGAAATCTCTATAGCCGGGGTCCACAGTGACGCGTCGACTTTCATTTTTGCTGTGATCAGCTGGCAGAGATTAGAAAACATCCAAGTCAGGCCAGGATCATTGAATTGACTCGCGATGGTCGGATAAACCGGTATATCGTCGTCCACGATATCGAAATTAACGTGGTTACGTTTCCATTGTTTGCGCACGTCGCGTAGCGCGTCATCGGCGCCGCGTTTATCAAACTTGTTCAGAATGATCACGTCGGCAAAATCGAGCATGTCGATTTTTTCAAGTTGGCTTGGTGCACCAAACTCGCTCGTCATGACATAGATTGGTATATCGACGAAATCGACGATCTCGCTATCGCTTTGGCCGATGCCTGCCGTCTCAACAATAATCAAATCAAACGCTAAGGATTTCAGGAACGAAACTGCGTCACCAAGCATTGCGCTGGTCGACAAATGTTGGCGTCGCGTCGCCATGGAGCGCATGTACAAAGATTCCTTGCGTAGACTGTTCATCCGGATCCGATCGCCAAGCAATGCGCCACCGGTACGTCGGCGCGTCGGATCAACGGCCACCACGGCAATATTCATGGTGGGGAAATACTGCACGAAGCGCGACAAAATTTCGTCCGTGACGCTACTCTTGCCGGCACCGCCAGTACCCGTTATACCAATCACTGGCACATTTCCGGCAGCCACTTTCCATTCTTTACGCAGGATTTCAAGTTTAGACGCGGAAATAACGGAATCTTCGATCGCAGATAGCATCTGTGAGATTGAGAGATGATCACTGATGCGGGCTTGTACAGGTTCAGCTGAGTCCTTACGGGCATCTTCGGTACGCTTGACCAGATCCGAAATCATGCCACCCAGGCCCATATTCATGCCGTCATTGGGGTGGTAAATCCGCTCTACTCCGTAATCTTGCAACTCTTGTATCTCTTGTGGCGTGATCGTTCCGCCGCCGCCGCCAAATACGCGGATGTGACCGGCACCAGCTTCTTTAAGCATGTCGACCATGTAGCGAAAATATTCGGTGTGCCCGCCTTGATATGAACTCACTGCGATGCCATCCGCATCTTCCTGGATCGCAGCCCGTACCACATCGGCGACCGCGCGATTATGGCCAAGGTGGATAACTTCGGTTCCTTGCGCTTGGATCAGACGACGCATGACGTTTATCGCTGCGTCATGACCGTCAAATAGCGATGCTGCAGTGACGAAGCGTAGGGGCGTTGGGTTAGTCGCGGTTGCGATTTCGGATACATCTCGTGCTCGAGTGCTCATGTTTTGTTACTCCGGGTCTCGTTAGACGTCGCTGTTCGGCACTGCTAATGCGCCAATCATTTGTTGTTTTAAACCTTCGTGAAGATCCTGAATCCGATCAGGCGCTTCCGGTACTGCCAGCCATTGGTAGACGATGCCTATGATCGATGCGCAAAATTGTTCGGCGACTGAGCGTACGTTCACGTCGCTGCGAACATTGCCAGCCGCAATTCCCGCTGCGATCCAGGCTTCTACATCACGTTGCCGTCGATCGTGAACGTTGGCGATCACCGATTTCAACGCTTGATCGGGTCCTGTCGAATCAAACCACAGAATGTAGAACGCGCGTATACGGTCGGCGGCCTCGAGAACGAACCGATAGTGTGCATCAGTCGCGCCCAAAATCGCCGGCAACCCATCCTTGTCTCGAACCGCGCGCCCTAGCTCGCGCAGCCACTCATCGCCCACGGTGTGGATAATTTCGATAAACAAACCGGCTTTGTTGCCGTATCGATAACTCGCTAAGCCGCGGCTGTAACCGGCAGATTCGCCGACATCCTTTAAGCGCGTGTTCGCGGTCCCGCGCTCAACGATGAGTCGTATGGCGGCATCGAGCATTAATGAGTCGGATTGAGCTGTACGTTCTGATTGAGTACGTTTCAAGCTTGCAATGGGTTCGGTCGCGGCCATGTTCGAGATTATCCAAGCACTTTTACTTGTTTGCAACAAGCAAGTGCTCTTCGAATCCGATCCTACCTTTGGAATGCGGCTGCGCTGAGTTGAATTACTCAAAGTCGCATTGCGAATTAGTTTCATCCAGGGCACGGGGTGATTCGATCTATCGGGCGAGCCTATACACGTGAACCCTGTCGCAGAGACCGAGGCGACTTCCATTGTTTTACGCTGTTAGAATTGGCGCCTCCATATACGAAAATGCAAATTATCGTTAGTCAGAGAGCGCCTCATGTACCTAGCAAATATACGATCAGCCGTACTTTTATCTGTTCTTCTGGCGGTCGGCGGCAATGCGCACGCGCTAATCGTTAACGCACCCATGGCCATCGATCGGGTGGTTACGGTTCAGATGATCCAAACAGACGATGGGACTAACTTCGCGACGCTTTTCGGTACGGGATCGCAGCAGACAGATATTCTTGGTTTTATTGATCAAATATGGGCGCAAGCCGGAATCGATATCGAGTTCTTGGCCCCAATGAGTTATAGCAACGCTTTCGCTTACGAAGGAACCGTGGGGTTGATGAATCCCCGCCCGGTCTCAGATCTCAGCGCGATTCAGAGCCAGGGCGCTATGGCGGGTGTCAACAACTCCAATCCCAATGTGTTGGATATGTATTTCGTCAATATCGTGCCAGGGTCTTCC
>JAQCEL010000108.1 GCA_027618655.1 Pseudomonadota bacterium
TTCACGCTCATATTGGAGGAAGACACTTATCTTCGTCTGGATTTTGTCCAACCAATGGGGTCCATTGCTGTGGCACAGCTCGGTATCCCGTGCTTCGGTTAAGGCTAGTTATTACGACGTAAACGACCTGGAGAAAAAATCAGATGGCCAGCTGTCCAAAATGTCCGAACTCTGAGCTTCGACATACGCTGTTGATGGATGATCTTCCAGCTTACGGATGCTCGAGTTGTGATGGCTTACTACTGAGCTTGATGATGTATCGGCATTGGCAGGAGATGGAGTCGGTACATTTTTCTGAATCCCCTACAGCCGTTTTAACGGCAATGGTGGCAGACACGCACGAACCGATTAAGTGTCCGCGTTGCCGCTCACTGATGACGAAGTATCGCATATCAGCCGAGATACCTAATCGAGTGGAATATTGCGCACACTGCGAAGACATATGGTTCGACCCTGGGGAATGGAAATGCGTTGAGGCCATCGCCAGATCTGGCCACCTTGCTGAGATTTTCGGGCAACCGTGGCAGCGCCAGATCCACAGAAAAATTTCCGAAGAAATGGAGACACAGCGCCTCAAGGAGTTATTAGGTGCCGACTATGGCAAGTTCGCGGAGTTTCGCCAATGGTTTCTATCGCACCCGAATCGCAGCCGATTGCTTGCCTTACTGTCGCGTAAACGAATTTGAAGGAGCACTAAACCCGGCGCACACTTAAAGCTTCGTGGACAGCTTATACAAATCGCAACCATAAACAGCCAACCGATTATTTTTTCGTAACCTAAGAAAAGATCCCTCGAATCCATATTTGAATCAACAGAAAAGTTAAAGGAATCAAATGACGTATCGCATCGAATGTGTCCTTGAAATAGGCAACCACCTTGGTGAAGGACCACTATGGGACGTAGAAGAAGGTAAATTGTTTTGGGTTGATGGCACGGGCCGTCGCGTTGGCGAGCCGTCCTTATGGCAATATGACCCGCGCACTGGTAACACCCGACATTGGTCTGTCGATCACGACGTCGGTGCGATGGCGTTACGTCGCCAAGGTGGCGCGGTACTGGCGCTTGATCAGGGCTTCTTCCTTTTCGATTTCCAGTCTGAACAATTAGACTTAATTGCAGAAATCGATACTGATATTCCGCGCAGCCGTCTCAACGATGGCAAAGTAGACCGTCGCGGACGCTTCTTTGCGGGCGCGATGGACGACAAAGAAGAAGCAAAAATATGCGGCTTGTGGCGCCTCGATCCAGATCTCACCGTCGTAAAAGTGGACGACGGCATTATTTGTTCTAACGGCCCGTGCTGGAGTCCTGATGATAAAACCTTTTACTTCGCCGACACGTTTCAGCAAGTCATGTGGTCCTACGATTACGACATCGAATCAGGTGCGATAAGTAACAAGCGAGAGTTCGCCTCGTCGCGCGAGGAGCCCGGATTCTACGACGGATCCACCGTCGATGAAGAAGGCTGCATCTGGAACGCCATGGTCATTGGTGGGGAACTTATTCGTTACACCCCGGACGGTGAAGTCGAGCGACGGATTGGCATGCCGGTAAGAAATATTACGAGCGTCAACTTCGGTGGACCTAATTTAGACGACATTTACGTCACCTCAATGGCACGTGTGAGTCACCCGGCGACCCATGAGCATTTCGCAAAGCAAAACCAACCGCAGTTTGCCGCCGGCAGCTTGTTTCGCATCACCGGCCTCGGCATTCGCGGAATCGAAGAACCTCGTTTCGCCGGTTAGGACCCTGGTTCTTAGGGTTAAATTTCCTGAATTGTTCGCTCAACAGCGTTCACGATTGTGTTCTGTAGTCCGGCTACAAAGTCCGTAATTGAGTAAGCGGTTCCCCGCTCTCTTTAACTATCGGAATAGTTTGGATGAGTCGCCGCGTCAAACGCATCTTGGACGAAGTCCCCCATTTCCAACACATCATTGGGGTTCAGATGTGCTGATAGGCTGTCGAACTCGAACAACCCGCTGTCGTCAAACAACGCGACCGTCGGATCGTCGAATTCATTTTTAATTTGCGCATCACTCGGTTCATAGTTGTCCAGTTCCATTGTCTTACTCCATTACGAGTTTCTTGAAAGTGACTCCAAGCTACTCCTCTTAGCTGCGAAAATTTGTGACGAATGTCCCGCGAATTTGTCACAACTTGTCAACATTGTTGCGAATGATTAAAACTGATGGTGCTGATACGACGGTTACTCGAACTCGCCGAGGCGGCCGGAAAATCTCACCTGCGGATCATTACTGTGCAGATCTCGCGACTTGGTGAAGTGAGTGCTGCGCTCGAGATGGTGGAAGCGTTTGCTGCCGCCGGGCGTATTAATCCGGCCGTTGAAAAGCGGCCAGATTGGCTATCAGTATTTTCTCAAAATCCACATTATTGAGTTTTTTCAAATCAGAAAATGGGATTAAATATTTGTTTTTATTAACATAGTTACTGATATTCGGTCTCTCAGACGGTACTTCATCGACGACATTGGTGCGTGCATATCTAAACGGTAATGTTAGAGTTCAAGTATTACATGGCTGCTAGCGCGACGTGGTGCTAGTTGGCATGGGGGAAACTCACTTGCGGAAGTGAATCCGGATTCCCGACTGGTTCCCGAGATAAGCCGGGGAACGGGAGCACAAAACCAGTCAATGCGCAAAGTCCACCGGCCTACGCTTCATTAGCGGACCCAGAATCGGGTCCAAGGAGATCGGTTATGGCGCACATTAGAAAATACGACTTTGATTACAGTCGCTGACACTTTTTGGAGAAAACGGCAAAAGGTTTCGGTGCAGCAGGGGTTCTCGGTTCGCTCTGGCCGATTATGGCGAAGACTGGGGAAATCAATATGGCGTACCCCGACGAGTTACTCAGTATCGAAGCTTACACAAAGGGCAAGATAAATACGGGTGACTGGATAACGGCAGACAATATCGATGAGGTAAGGGACCTCGTTGATGCAGGTCTTTATCACGAAGTGAAACAGCAAGGCCGGAAATTCCAAATTCAAGCCTCTACCACAGACATTACGAAGATGTTCCCGCACGAGTTTATGGAAGCGACGTTGAATAACGCGGGTCGCGCACAATTCGACGACGCCGGCAATGTGTGGACCGACGATGGTAGTCAGTGGATCGGCGGATTGCCATTTCCAAATGCAACAACTGGTTTAGAAGTTATTGCAAATATGACGCTGGCTTGGGGCCGTCACGACGAATCAACGTACGCGATGATCGCCGACGCGGTGAACTCGCAAGGCGAAGTCGCGTACGATTATCGGATGATTTGGGCCGAACAGGCTGCATCCGGCAGACTGAAAGGCCCCTCATTACTGTCGGAAGGCCGTGGCGAAGGGAAAGTGCGCTATCAATCCACGTGGTTCAGCTCACCGAACGATGTTAAAGGAACCGCATTCATCAATATCTGGCCTTACGATCAACGTGAGTTTCCGGATTTATACGGGTACTTACCTGCGTTTAAACGCGTTCGCCGTTTTCCAACGAATCAGCGATTCGAACCATTAGTCGCAGGTTTGAACTTTTATCTATCCGATGCGTGGGCGGCAGGCGATCCGTACCTAACTTGGGGAAATTATAAAATTGTCGGACGCGGTCCGTTCCTCGGCAGCTCGCAGGGCGGCTGGATGGGAGACCTACCCGGATGGAGACCTGAAACGCACGGCGGACCTAAGGGCGAGACGTTCTTCACGGTGACGAAGGAGCTCATTCCTGAAGTTATTATATTGGAAGCCGAACCGACTGGATTCCCGCGATCACCGTACAGCAAAAAGCGCTGTTACGTTGATGCTAGAAACATGATTTTCCCAACCTTCTTAGGCTACGACCGTCGCGGTGATTTATTTAAGGTAGGCGAGCCGGGCTTTGGCCAGTACAAGACCGCGAACAACGTCATAATGGACAATGGCCATCCTGCGTGGAGCTGGACGTGGTACCACAGCCATGACATGCAAGGCGACACGATGTCACGGATCCAGCAGACTGACGAAGTTGCAGGCGGCTACAAGTCGGTTTACAACGACGGTGATCTTTACGACAAATATATGACCCAAGCAGCGATGCGTCGCCTCGGCACCTAACAATAACAGCTCAGCTAAGCTAAGCGGATAGTAACTACCCATGCTCGAGCGCAACGCCCCCGCATTCGAGCATGGGGCTTTTTCGACGATAAGACACCATCAAGTGCGCGATTCAGTGATGCCGGATTGCAACATCATCGCTGCAAGCGACACACCGTGCGCCTAGCGCACGTTTTCTTAGACTCATCCAAACCCTGGAGCCTAAATGGGCACTGCGATAAAAATCGAGTGGCGCATTTTCCCGCCGACGGATTTCGATAAGTGGCCTTTACCGTGCGTGTCTTCGACCAGGATAACTTCGCCGGCACCGATGATCCGACTATCGCCATCGCTCGCCGTAATCTTGACTGCGGCATCGAGATTTACAATGTATTGTCTGCGCGGCGCAGGGTGCCAATCTAGATCGTAGTCGCCTGAGGTCTCGCGAAAGATCACCCCCGTGGCCGGCAGCATGGCTGAGTATTTCGAAAAATCACCTTCCGAATCCCACTCAATGTCGATGTCACGGAAATGCGTTTCGCCCTGCTCATCGACGTAGATATTGTGGATGCGCATTCTTTATTCTCCTCGAGTGGTAGAAAAGGGGGGAAAAGGTGACGGAGGGATTAATCTTTAATCCCTCCGTCACCTTTTCCACTCTCACCAGGCGTGTTTCTTCCCGCCAAGCGTTTGTGAAAAAAAGCCACCCGTGGGGCCGTCATCACCCAAGGTTGCCAACCATAGCGCGGGTGCCGCGCCTTGTTCGACACTAAAGGGTGCGTTCTCGCCACCCATATCGGTTCGAGCAAGGCCCGGCGACGCCGAGTTCACTTTAATGTTCGTATTCGCTAATTCGTTCGCGAATTGGATCGTGAGCGTATTCAGCGCGCATTTCGACGCACGATAACCCGGTGCCACCACCGCAAATTGCTCACTGTGATGATCCGTCATCGCTGCAACCGAGCCCAAATCGCTGGACATATTTACGATGCGAGCAGCCGGCGCTTTTTTTAGCATTGGCAGAAAGGTCTGAATGGTTGCAAACGCGCCAAAAAAGTTTGTCTCGAAGCTCTCACGTAAGTTATCTAACGACAGTTCGCTCGCTGGCGTACCAAAATCGAGTAATACCCCGGCGTTATTGACCAGCGCGTCAAGCTGCTGATATTTCGCGCTGAGCATCTTGAAAGCAGCTTGGATACTGTTTGTTTGGGACACATCCATTTCGAGTGGTGACGCCTCGACGCCATGTGCAGCCAGTGCAGATACAGTTTCCTTAGCTTTCGCTAAAGTCCGGCAAGCTGCAACAATATGGAATCCATTGCTTCCGAGCTGTTTTGAAATTTCAAAACCTAAGCCTCGATTAGCTCCAGTGACTAGCGCCGTTTTCATATAAACCTCCATCGCGTTTTCGTATTACAAATTTGGCGTGACTTTACCAAGGGCTGAGGAACACGACACGGTTGCCGATTATTCTAGACTGGCATGATCCAAAGGCGACGATCCAGAATCTCCACATCGGGAAACCGGCGCTCGATGCTGAGCAATGGCCGAACGCCGCAGCAAGTACAACGAATCCGAACGCTCGCTTGCCTGAAAATTGATGCTCGGGATTGAAACTTTAATTCCTCGGTCACCTTTTCCCAGCGTCGAATAGGGTTAAATTTCAATCCCTGCGTCGCCTATTCTCTGCACTAGGCACTCAATAGAAAACTCGCCACGACGTCGAATAGTGCGTGACGATTGCGCTCTAACAGCAAGGTGTGCGTTCCATCACCGATCACCGTCATGCGCTTTTCCGTTGCGCGGCGAAGCTTGCTGAATACGCTTGCCGCTTGCTGCGGGGTCGTCTCCTGATCAAATTCACCGACGACGATTTGCGTAGCGGCGATGATCAATCCCGGGTCGTACCACGGATCTCCGCTGCTAGCACAATGCGTATAGTCTTTAAGTACCCCGCTGGGGGCTCTCAACAATGGCGGGTTGGCTTCGTTTGCCTTGGGATCGCTCTGCACCACATCTTCACACCACTGCTTCACGAGTTCGGGTGCGACGATACGGTTTATGTCGTCTTGGCTTAAGCCGATCGCCCAACGCCGCATCGCGCTGTTGGCTTGCACGGTGCGGTACGCACCCATTTCGGCGCTAATGCCACGCGGTGCATTACCTCGCTCGACCCACAAGGCGCCGCTCAACACAAGCCGCGAAACTTTGTGCGGAAACTGACCCGCGTAGGCGCCACAGATAGCCGTGCCCCAGCTGTAGCCGATAAGACTTAGTTGCTCAATATCGGACTCGCGCAGAATGAAATCTATCGCGCCATCAATTTCCGCAACAGCGTGCCGTGTGTCGACCAGCGGCGCGTTCTGATCCGGCGGCTCGTCCATTTCGTGTGGCCGATCGGAGCCACCATAGCCCAGAAGATCAATGCACCAAACGTTAAAACCACTCAACGCCATCCAATCCATCCACGAATAACCGTCAACGGCATAGTCAAACGTATACGTCGAGCCATAGGTCGCACCGTGCACGAACAACACGGTGTTTTGCGGCGAGTTGTCGTCGAAGTCGATCGCGACTTTATTTCTGAGCAGAACTGTGTAGCCTGCCGTCGCACTCGCAAAGCGATGATCGTGTTTAACGATCGCTGACGTCTCGGCAGACGTTTGCGGTTCCCTATTCGGCATTATTCAAACACAACTCTCGGAAAATAGAATGAGACGATCCAGTTCGGCATATCGACGATCTCGCTAATGCGCAGATCGGCACACACTGAACATAAAAGATACGCGTCGATCGGATTCAGTTGGTAACGTGTGGCCAGTAGTTCAAGCATGTCGGCAACAGCCTGCTGGGCGGCGCTCATAAGATCGGGACCAATACCGGTTGTTACCTCGTAGCCGGCCGCATCGAGATGGCGACTTACGGGACCTGGTGTCGTGAATCGCGGGAACCTTAAGTTCGCGTCCTTGATCAATGCGAATTTCGCGGCAACGGCGATAGGACTTTCGATCGCAGTTCCACAAATCTCGCCGTCGCCTTGTGCGGCGTGGGTGTCGCCGAGGCTGAATAGCGCACCAGAAACTTCGACGGGTAAATAAAGTTCCGTACCCAGTGCGATATCGCGAATATCCATATTGCCGCCAACTCGACGTGGCGGAATGATCGAATGCTGGCCCAATTCAGCCGGAGCCACACCCAGCGTGCCGCACATCGGTTTCAACGGGACCCTACCGCCCGGACCGTAGAGCGCAGGGGCGATTGCATCAGCATCGTACTTCCAGATATGTAAATGCGGATCGGGAAATTGGTCCGCGAGCAGGCCAAAGCCGGGAATGTTCGCTGTCCAACCAAATCCGGACGGCGTGAAGTCAAGCAATGTCACCTTAAGTGCGTCACCCGCTTGCGCGCCATCAATCACAACCGGACCGACGACTGGGTTAACTTGATCGAAATCAAGCGTCATGAGCTCGGCTGCAGTGGAGTCGACTGTGATTTGTCCATTGGAAGCGTCGTTGGGATGAAACTCAATGGTTTCACCTGGCGCGATGGTCAGCACTGGCGGATTTGAATTATCCCAACCGTAATGACCTTGATGACGATGGATCGTGTATGTACATTTCATCCGTAGACGATGAACTGGCGAGATGAAGCTGTCAATCCTGAGCGTCGTCTCGCCTGTCGATACGAATGGACGGCGTCAATTCGCGGCTCGGTGATTGCGTGCTTCGCAAAACTACGATCCGCCTGCGCTCGTCCCGAGATTGGACGACAGCCGCAACTCGCCATATGCTTTATGCACTCACTTCGCGGAGATTGCCATGAAACTACTACGCTGGATTGGCTATGGTCTCATTAGCCTCATTGTATTGATCGGGATCCTGTTGGTCGGCGCGCGTTTCGCCGACGGCCCAATCGAAATCATCGCCGGCGGTCCGTTTAGATCGGGCGATATAGCCACAGGCGCTGAACCTGACTGGCTATTCGTTCGCGATGTCGACACGGTCGAACTACAGTTGCTCTCCCCCGCGCGTTCGCGAACCACTTGGATCGTTGAACACGACAATAAAATCTACATTCCCTGCGGCTACATGAACACGGCCTGGGGGAAATTGTGGAAGAGGTGGCCAATCGAAGCAGAACAAGACGGGCGCGCTATCCTGCGCGTGGACGGCAAGCTGTATGAACGGCATTTAGTCCGACTGAAAACCGGAGACGCCTTGCAAGCCGTTGTGAGCACGTTGAGTGAGAAGTACCAGGTGCCCGCGACCGTGGAAGCCGTGAACAATAATTCTTTATGGATATTTGCCTTGGAGCCCGTGTCGTAAGGCGCTTAATAGTCGCATTAGATGGGTCAGAAACGTTTGATCATCAAGTAAAGTGCGGTCGCGAATATCGCAAGTAGAAATTAGCACGCACTGATCGCGTTAATACACAGCTAGCAGCCTGTCGGACTCGTGACCGGCAACCCGGTCCATCAATCGAACAGTTGCTTACCCGTTGCGAATAACAAGAACACCACCGCGCCAAAGATAAATATTCCGGCAGCCAATGCGAAGGCGACATCGAAGCTACCAGTCTGTTCTACTAAATAGCCAGTGATAAATACGCCGAAAATCCCAGGAATGGTGCCGGCCGTGTTCGTGATGCCGAGTAGCACATCGGCGTAGCGCGGTGCGACATCCAAATGGTTGGTCGCAAATCCCGACAACACGAACGAAAGTAGGCCGAGCGAGCAACACATGTAGACGATCGCCAACGTCGTTTGCCCTGGCTCGAGGCCGCGCACCAAGTATAAAAATAGCGCTGCACCAAGCAAACCAATCGTCTGCTGTTGTTTGCGCACATAGGTCACAGAGATACCGCGTCTGATCTGCGCATCAGCGATCCAGGCCGCAACGTTGGTCATGAGGAACATCGATAACCAAGGTGCCGCAGATGCCAAACCTGCGCCAGTGAGCGACATCCCCCAAGCGGTTTTGAAATAGCTCGGCAACCAAGCCAATAGCACGTAGAAACCCCAGTTCGCGCAAAAGTGATTAATGATAATCGCCCAAATGGCAAGCGATGAAAAAAGCCCCTTCCACGGTATGTGATCGGCTTTCGCTGCTGCGCCCGCACTCGCTTCGATGAGTTCGAGCTCAGCCGCACTGATGGTTGGGTGGGTCTGCGGCGTATTGGTTACCAGCCGTTGCCAGAAAAAAAACCACACGATGCCGAGGCTGCCAAAAATATAAAAGACGGACGGCCATCCAAAGCGTTCGATGATCGGACCCGTCAGCACTAACGCTGATAAGGTGCCAAGCGAGATCCCGCTGAACGTCACCGCGACAACGCGCGATTTTTCTGCTGCGGGGATCCAACGACCGAACAAGTTATACATTGAGGGAAAGGCCATGCCTTCACCGATGCCCATCAATATTCGAGTGATGATCAAAAACCCTAGCGAGATAGCTGCTGCCGGTGGTGTGATGATGGTGAAAACGGACCACCAAAGGACGGCGACACCAAGCACGATCTTTCCGCCGAAACGGTTAGCGAGTGCCCCGCCGGCGACTTGCGTCGCCATATAGCCGATGAAGAACGAGGACAGTACGTAACCCTTGGTGGTGTCCGACCAACCAAACTGCTCTTGCATCGCGATCGCGGCCAGCGAGATGTTGACTCGATCGATGTAACAGATGAACGTGCCAAAAAAGCACAACCCAGCGAGCGTATAACGACGCGGCCAGCGTGTATCGCGAATGAGCGCGTCTGAAACCATACGGCCTCCCGAAGACAGCCCGCGGGTTGCGGGGCGCCAAGGCGACGATTCTACGCTGGCGTTCAGATCTATTGATAGCCTTTATGAAAGAATAATAGGCCGTGTCGTTTAATTGCTGCTTACTAGAATGATGGCGTACGGAGATTAGATTTAACGAGCACTTGCGCCTTTAACGTCGAGTCCAAGCATCGCAGCCGCTTCGGGTCGCGTCGCGATCGGGCGCCCGACCTCACGGCATAAATCGATCGCAACAGTTAATAGCTCGAGGTTGCTTGGTTTGTCCGTCCCACCGTAATCCTCTAAGCCGAGACGTAAATGTCCGCCCGCCTCCAGTGCCCAACGCGCCATACCACTGTCGATGACGTCACCACCCAACACGGCGACCGCCCACGGTAGTGAACTTCCTTTTAGTAAATCAAGATAGGCATCGAGTGCTGATTTCAGCGGCGGGAAACCAAACGTCAACCGATCGCTGAAGTAAAGCTTTATAAATGCACCACGCGGCAATGATCCCGCCTTTTCGTGCGCAAGCGCCGCACGCAAAAAGCCCGGTTCGAAGATCGCCATGTTCGGCGCGAGACTTCGCCGACGACAATGATCAAGCATCCATTCAATGTCGGCAACGCTATGCGAATAAACCATGCTCGATTCAAGCTTCGGTCGCCCGTCGGCAGCAAAGCCGCCGAGATTAACGGAGCCAGGATCGACGAAGGCCATGCGCAATAAGTTGGCATCGGCGAGTATCAACTGATGTGACCAACGAGCTTCGATGTTGCCTGGCCAATTCGTTGTCGAATACAACAAGGCATCTGCAACTTCCGCGTACACGGCTCGATAAAATTCCGCGGCCTTGTCAGCCATCACTTGCGGCGACGCACCGCCGAGTTCACCGCCTCGACCTAAATCGTCATGCTGATGAATGATCTGCGCACCTGCGCGTAGACAGGTAAGCGCGTCCGCAGTCAATTCGTTAATCGATATAGGGACATTCGGATTACTTGATTTCCGCGTCGCACCATTCAGCGCGACTTCGATAATGACTGGCTTGTCTTCGTTCTTATTCATTGCGATAACTGCTAATGAACCACGCTAGTTCGCAGCGCCGCTACGAAATGTCTGAGCGGACAATCCTTGAGCGGCACCACTAGCGTAGTTCGTATACAGCGGCAAAAAATAATCTGCATCATGGGCGGCAAGACGAACGGATGGATGTTCCGCAACCACGTCGAACCAGCGCAATAAGCGCTTGCACTCACTCGGTATCTCGAGCCCTCGGTAATAACTGAAAACCGCTTTAATGCGCTCGAAAAACGGCCACATTGCTGCATCAGCGAGTGACATTGTCGTGCCCATCCAATACGGCCCTGCCCCTTGAATTTCGCCAAGACGATGCTCCAAGAATTTCAAACCCTCAATATTCTCCTCGCGTAAGACTTGCTGCGAGATAGCGTCTTGTTCAAACAACAATTTGTACAGCGTCGCGAGAAACACGCTGTCGAAGTGCTTAATCTCGTTGCGCATAACCGCGCGTGCGCGTTCGTCTTTGGGGCGCAATGCCACACCGTCGAAACTCGCGTCGATATATTCATTCACGGTCGCCGATTCCCACAACAAAAAATCATCCTGCCGTATGACAGGGACACGTTGGGTTGGAGTTAGTGCGAGAAACCACCCCGGCTTGTTGTCGAGATCGATTTCAACGGCGGTGTGTTCAACGGCTTTCGCATCGAGCACTATCCGGGTCCGTTGCGCATAAGGGCAAATTTCGGAGGTGTATAGGGTCAATTGGCTCATGGCGGCTCCCTCAAGGATGACGAAACATATTATCTACACTGTTTGATAGCTTATACCGATCTCCCGCAGATTGGAGACTGTCAGGCGGTCGGACTAATGCCGACACATTTCCATGAAGGATTTCTATGCGCGCTTTACGAACAAATTTAGATCGTGCTCACTTGACAATATCGTTGTCAATAAATCGGCGGTAATGCGGATTGGAAATCGTGGCACAATATGGCGACGTCTAGCTAACATCACGATGAGGTAATGTTCATGAACGAATCGATATCAAACGACGTTGAACGGTTCGACGCCATCGTTATTGGTGCGGGGGTGGCTGGTTTATATTTTCATTATCGGCTACGCAAATTGGGTCTCAGCGTGCGCGGCTTCGAAGCGGGCAGTGGAGTCGGTGGAACGTGGTATTGGAATCGTTACCCGGGCGCGCGTTTCGACTCCGAGAGCTACAGTTATGGTTATTCGTTTTCACAAGAAATTCTCGACGAGTGGCAATGGAGCGAACATTTCTCGGGACAACCAGAAAATGAGCGTTACCTAAACTTCGTCGCAGATAAGTTTGATCTCCGTCGAGACATTCATTTCAACGCGCGGGTCGCCTCAGCCGTGTTTGATTCAGTCAATCGAATCTGGCGGGTCGAAACGGAAAGCGGGGAGCGCGCGAGCGCGCGTTTCTTAATCCAGGCGACTGGCGTTCTCTCGGCGCCCTACATTCCGACGATCGAAGGTGCGGACCATTACCGCGGCGAAACCTGGCATACCTCCACTTGGCCACGTCGCGCCGTGGACTTAAGTGATAAACGCGTTGGGGTGATCGGAACAGGCGCGACCGCAGTTCAGATGATCACCGAGATTTCGAAGAACATTGGCGACCTGACGGTCTTTCAACGCACGCCGAATTACTGCAAGCCGCTTTTCAACAGTAAGATCACCCCGGAAGAACAGATTAATATAAAGGCGAGTTATCCCGAAATGTTTGCGCGATGCAATAGCACGTTCGGCGGATTCCTACATGATTTCGACGAGCGAAAAGTGTTCGACGTAAGCGCAGAAGAACGCACCGCATTCTACGAAAAGACTTGGAACGAAAAGGGATTCGCTTTTTGGCTCGGTTGCTTCTCGGACATCTTAACGGACGTTGCCGCGAACGAGACAGTCGCGGAATTCGTCCGCAAGAAAATCCGCGAAAGAGTTAACGACCCTGAAGTTGCAGAATTATTGGCACCGAAATGCCATCCGTTTGGAACGAAACGGCAACCCATGGAAAGCGGCTACTACGAAGCATACAACCGCGAGAATGTGCACCTCATCGATCTCCATAAAACACCGATTGAACGTTTCACTGAAAAAGGCCTTCAAACCACCGACAAAGAGTATGAATTCGATATCGTGATTTATGCGACTGGGTTTGACGCGGTCACAGGCGCCTTAACCCGCATCGACATTCGTGGTGAGAATGGCGCCGTACTAAAAGACAGATGGCACGAATCACCAAGCGCTTATCTCGGTATGTGCACTGTCGGTTTTCCGAATATGTTTATCACCGGCGGCCCGCATAACTCATCCAGCTTTTGTAATATCCCGCGTTGTCTCGAACAAAACGTTGAATGGATCACGGATTGCATCGCCTATATGCAAGCGCATGGACACACACGTATTGAAGCGAACCAAGACGCGGAAGATGCTTGGACGGATTTCGTGTTGAAATCAGCGGACGAGACACTTTTGACGAAGGTGGACAACTGGTTTATGGGCTCGAATATCCCCGGCAAAAAGCGTGTATTCCTGAACTACGTCGGTGGCGTGCCGCTATTTCGCGAGCGCTGTGATGAATCTGCCGCGAACGGTTACGCGGGATTCACGCTCGCTTAACCCAACGATTGATCTAGCATTGAAATCTTCACTCTTGTGCAGAACCTGAGGACCCTGGTCGAAATTATCTAGTCAACACGAGGGTGTTCCTGAGTGGTTGCTGCTAGACGCGTTTCGCTGGCAATAGCGCGCTTGTCGCCAAGAAACGCAACGCCGCAGCGGCAGCCCAGGAGCAGCCGAATGTATAGACAATTTCGACCAGGATCCTAAGCAAAGCACATCCGTTCAGGGCGTACCGCGCGATCGTTTGCGCGTATATCTTCGAAGCAGGTGTGTCGAAGATAAGAGTGACACAACCATTGGTCCGGATTGCTACTGGCTTCGTCTAGAAGATTCTAATTTCAACCGCGACGGTTAGCCTCAACCCAAGTTGCATACCCAAGCCGACTTGGATAGCGGTCCTGTTGCAACAGCCTAAACACAACACGAACTTCTTATTCGTCTGAAGCAAGATCACCTCGCTGCGGAGTCGGGTATATTAGCGCGCACAATGGCAGCCCCAATCCCGACAACAAGCAACCGATCAAGCGATCAGGTGATCGAAATGCGCACTTATGTGGTTGCGATGCTCCGGCTCGCGCTACCTATTGTAATGGCGCGCGCGGGTTGGATGTTCATGAGTTTCGTCGACATTCTCATGGTGGGCCGCTTCGATACCGTTGAACTTGCTTATATGAGTCTCGCAACGATCCTGATATCGGTTGCTTACGTAACGATGATGGGCATGTTGCTCGGCACCTTGGTCACGACGTCGAACCTATTCGGACAGCGGCGTTACTCTGAGGTTGGTGCGGTCTGGCGACGTTCCCTGCCTTACGCGTTTACGCTCGGCGTCATTATTCTCGTGCTCACCTTGTTCGCCGAACCGATTCTCTTAATGGCTGGTCAGGAACCGTCCATGGCGCACAATACCGGGCAGGTGATGCGGATTTACGGCTACGGTATGCCACTCGGCGGACTCATTTATGTAACCAGCCAATACTTCCTGGAAGGTATCAAGCGTCCGATCCCTGCCATGCTTTTAATGCTCGTCGCGAACGTCATTAACGTGGGCCTCAATTGGGTGCTTATTTTCGGTCATCTAGGATTTGATCCACTTGGCGCGGCGGG
>JAQCEL010000109.1 GCA_027618655.1 Pseudomonadota bacterium
AAGATCAGTTGTGTCGCGCGAAACACAGCCGGTTCCAGCGAGACACGCAGCAGTTATCAACGCGATAGTCAATGTCGATCGGTAAGTAGCAAAATTCATTTAGCCGCTTCCTCTTCCTCATCTTCGTCCATATAACGATAAGTTTTCGCAGTCGTTTCCAAAATCAACTTGTCGCCTTTAGGTCTTATTTTCACATCGTGATTCGTCACGATACGGGGCAGGTCGGAAACGCCGCTAATAAATTTTCCTAAATCGTGGTAATCGCCGACAACGTTAATTCCGATGGGCAATTCGACGTAGAAATCCGCTGGTTGCTCTCGCCCAGGTTTAAACAACTCGAATTCGAGGCCTGCACCAAGTCCTTGTTGTGAAATATCTACGAGTAAGGCCGCAACTTCTGTTTTGTTCGGTAGGCGCTTGAGCAAATCACCAAAAGTTTCCTTGATGTTTTCTAGTTGAAGCTGCAGGGCCTCAAGATTGGCGGCCTTTTTCTGTCGCGCCTCAAAGGTGATTTTAAGATCGGCTTCCGCTAGTTCGACTTTCTTTAAGTCTTCCTGTAAGACGCTAATGTCTTTCCAGTACGCAAGCCCGAGGATCGCTGAGCAGACGATGATAATGAAAACGACTTTTACGATTCCGGGCCAGGAGCCGATGTTATCGAAGCTTAGGTTATTGAGATCCGACATATTCATTATGCGTCTCCCGCGTCTTCATCAGCGTCCGAGGACGGGGACGATTGGCGAAATTTCAACGTAAAGGTGGCGATGCGCCTTCCATCCTCAGTCGACGTTTGGATGATTTCGAGGTTCGGTTTCTCGAGCCATTCTGATTTTTCAACGTTACGCATGTAGTTAGATACCCGAGCATTCGATTGAGCAACGCCCTTGATTACAATTTCTGCACCCTTTTGTGTGATTTCCTTTAAGTACACACCTTCAGGTAGGGAGCGTACGAGTTCGTCGAAGATATGCACGATAATCGGACGGCTGGTTTGCAGCGTCTCGATCGCCTTCATGCGGGCAAGCAGTCGGTCTTTCTCTTTTTCAAGCTCTTTTATTTGCGCGATTTTTACGTCGAGATTGCGGATCTCTGTCTGTAAATAATCATTGCGACTTTTCTGATAGTCGATGCGCTCGTTGAAATGCCAATGGATCGCGCCCCACACGAAGAGTGCGACTGCGGCGCAGATCCCGATAACTGTTAAGTACTCTGTTCGACGTTGCCTGCGCAGCTCTTCACGCCACGGGAGTAGGTTAATTCGTGCCATTAATCGAAACTCCTCAACGCTAAGCCGCACGCAATCATCATCGCGGGTGCGTCATTAGCAAGCGCATCGGCGCGTACTCTCGATGCCACGGACATATTCACGAATGGATTCGCTATCGTGACCTTAGTATCGAGCTTTGCGCTGATCAGCTTGTCGATGCCGCTTATCGATGCGCAACCGCCAGCAATGACGACGTGGTCGACAGCCCTGACTTGGCTTGACGAATAGAAAAACTGCAACGCCCGGTTGACTTCTTGGGTCATGGATTCACGGAACGGCTGAAGGACTTCTGGCTCGTAGTTGTCGGGTAAGCCTCCTTGACGCTTCGCGAGTCCGGCCTCTTCATAGGACAAACCGTAGCGACGCTGTATTTCGTCGGTGAGTTGACGGCCCCCAAAGAGCTGCTCGCGCGCGTAGACAATGGAATTATTTTCTAAAACGCTCAGCGTCGACGTCGTTGCCCCAACATCCATAATCGCGATGATGTGCTGATCCCCGATGCTATCGATCAGTAGCGTAATGGCATTTTCTAAACCGAACGCTTCAACATCGACGATTTTCGCTTGCAGGCCCCCGACTTCGAGTGCTGCGACCCGTCTATCGACGTTGTCGCTGCGCGATGCCGCTAGTAATACATCAACTTTATTCGGTTCCCTTTCCGAGGGATTTAGAACCTCAAAATCGAGGCTAATTTCCTCAAGCGGATATGGGATGTATTGGTCAGCTTCGATTTGAATTTGGCTTTCCATCTCATCTTCCGACAAATTTGCGGGCATCGAGATGATTTTTGTAATCACAGCGGATCCCGCCACTGCGCACGCGGCTGTGCGCGTTCGAGTTCCGGATTTCTTTACTGCCCGACCAATCGCTTCACCGACCAGTTCGGCATCCGTGATATTCTTCTCCACCACGGAATTCGGTGGCAGTGGCTCAACGGCGTAACTCTCTACGCGGTATCGATTGCCACTACGGGACAGTTCGAGCAATTTAACCGATGTAGAGCTGATATCGATCCCCAACATCGGGGGTTGTTTTCGTCCAAAGAGAGCCACAACTTTTCCTTTTAAATTTAACAGGTTACAGCGAAAAAGTGTTCTTTAACCTTAGATTCTAGAGCCAACCATAGACAATCAAGACTCAAAAAACAAATCATATTTGTCTAATATCTAATAGAAACGGGTATTTAGATAGATAAGCTAATGTAAATATGCATCAGATATAGCATCACTGCCCGCCTCAAACACAATATGTTGCGCTTTTCATTTTATTTACTCCTATCGGCATTTTTCGTTGGGGTCGTCACAATCGGAGCAATTTTGCGCTCGGTCCTGCCCGATTTGCCTTCCGCGCAGGCGCTGCGTGAGGTGCACCTCCAAACGCCGCTGCGGGTGTTCTCTGCTGATAAGCGCTTAATTGCTGAGTTTGGCGAGAAGCGTCGCCATCCCGTTCTGATCGACGACGTGCCAGAGCTAATGAAGCAGGCCTTCATCGCGTCAGAGGACGACCGTTTCTATGAGCATCCTGGAGTCGATTGGATGTCTATGGCGCGTGCTGCCATTGAGCTAGTCCAGACGGGTGAAAAGCGCCAAGGCGGAAGTACGATCACCATGCAAGTGGCACGCAATTTTTATTTGTCCCCAGAAAAAACCTACGAGCGGAAAATAAAGGAAATCGTCCTAGCGGTTAAAATCGAGCAAGAATTATCGAAAGACGCGATTCTTGAACTCTATCTCAATAAGATATTTCTCGGATATCGCGCGTACGGTGTTGGTGCGGCGGCAGCGGTTTACTACGGAGCGACTCTTGAAGAGTTGACTTTGGGACAAATCGCGATGATCGCCGGCCTACCCAAAGCGCCCTCCAATTCAAATCCAATTAGCAATCCCGCCGCCGCTGAAGGACGTCGAGAATATGTTCTGTCGCGGATGCTTAAGTTGGGGTACATAGATAAAGCAGCGCACGACGACGCACTCAAGGAAACCGTAGCAACGACCGTGCACGGTTTGCGTACAGAGGTTAACGCGCCCTATGTCGCAGAAATGGTCCGCGCCTATTTACTCGAGAATTATCCCGAAGACGCATACACCGCGGGATACCGAGTCTTTACGACGCTCGATTCGAATAAGCAAGAAGCTGCGAACAGCGCGTTGCAATCATCGTTGCTCGCCTACGACCGCAGGCACGGTTATAGAGGTGCCGAACAGCATTACGAAATGTCTGCTGATCAGGCGTTCAACGGCAGTGAACTACTCCAGGCTTATGTTGATATTGGCTCGTTGCGCGCAGCGTTCGTTATTGACGTTATAGATACAAGCGCGCAGGTGCTCACTGCAAACGGCGAGAAATTACTCATTCCGTGGGACGGCATCAAATGGGCGCGAAAGTACCTGTCCCACGATACCTATGGCGCAGCGCCAAAATTGGCAACTGATGTGCTGCGCGTTGGCGACGTCATCCGCATCGAGTGGCGGGCGCCGCTCGCAACGCGAGCAGTCAATGGGGCAAAACCGAATACTTCAGATCCGGCCGGCCACTGGGCTCTTAGCCAAATTCCCTCGGTGGAGGGTGCTTTAGTCTCGCTGAAGGTGAGTGACGGCGCCATCGAAGCGCTGGTTGGTGGTTTCGATTTCAAGAAAAGCAAATTCAATCGCGTCGTTCAAGCGTTTCGGCAACCCGGATCAAACTTTAAGCCATTCATCTACTCAGCAGCGCTGGAAAACGGATTTACCGCGGCTAAATTCGTGAACGACGCGCCAATCGTGTTCGACGCGCCAGGACTCGAAAATGCCTGGCGACCAGAAAACTATAGCGGCAAATATTATGGCCCGACCCCTTTGCGAACCGCTCTCGCTCATTCGAGAAATTTAGTTTCGATCCGTTTGTTAAGGGCGATGGGTGTCAAGACTGCCGTAGAGCACATTAAGCGATTTGGTTTTGACGTGTCGCGCTTACCAAAGAATCTCTCGCTCTCGCTGGGTAGTGGCGAGGTTACGCCGCTCGAATTGGTTTCCGCATACGCCGTCTTAGCGAACGGCGGCTACCAAATTAATCCATATTTCATCGAACGCATCGAGACCGAAGATGGCGATGTTGTCATGGAGGCCGATCCAGCAAGAGTCTGCAGGAATTGCGATGAATCAGATTACGACGGTGATAATGAACCCGTTGATATCGCCGCGATAATCAAGCAGGCGCAGACCGGGCCCGGGCACGCTGCATCCAGAACGCTTGACGCAGGTAACGCGTGGATCATGAATTCAATGATGCGCGACGTGATAAGAATTGGTACAGGCCGACGCGCTCTACAATTAAAGCGTAACGACATTGCTGGAAAAACAGGTACGACTAATGAACAAAAAGACGCTTGGTTTTCAGGATTCAATGGCGACATAGCGACCACGGTATGGGTCGGGTTCGATGATTCCAAGCCACTCGGGCGCGCCGAAACTGGCGCCAGCGCAGCGCTGCCCATGTGGATCGATTATATGCGCACCGCGTTGGCGGGGACCCCAGAATCTACGATGGAGCGACCACCCGGCCTCGTAACCGTAAAGATCAATCCGCGGACCGGTTTGTTAGCCGGCGCCAACGATCCTGGCGCTGTGTTTGAGACTTTCCGGGAAGGAAATCTACCCGCAGCTGATAGACAGTTAGGTTCGTCTCGCGACGGGGGCGGGAATCAATCCGTCTCTGAACATCTTTTTTGAATTAGTCTGCTTAGCCCGCTAACTCATAATTTTGCGTCTGCGAAACGCGAAGATCGGTTATTAAAGAACCTTGGCCAGACATCCATCCAAAATAACGCGAGCGCCTCAAGGCAATGCGCCTAAGCTGGAGCGTGCAGAAATTGCCGCAATCGCCGCGCGCCTTATTGCCGAAGGTGATGCGCACGACTTCGCGAGTGCCAAACGTAAGGCCGCGGCCAGCATCGGACTCGAAAATTCACGCAATTTGCCAGACAACCTTACTGTTCAAGCAGCGCTACTCGAATATTTGCGCTTATTTGAAGGCGATGTTTTAGACGCGCGGATCGCTTTAATGCGGCACGAAGCACTCGCCGCAATGCATGTATTCGAAATATTTGAGCCGCGCTTGGCTGGTCCCGTTTTGTACGGCAGCGCGCTTGCCCATTGTGCTGTCACGCTGCATTTGCACACTGATGAGATCGAAAGTGTCACGCGATTCTTAGAGGACTCTAAAATCAAGTACCAGTTGACCGAAACCCGCCTAAAGGTTGCGGCAAAGCGCTACGAAGAATTCCCAACGTTTTTAGTCTCAAATAATGATCTCGATTTCGAGTTGATTGTGATGCCACTTAATAGCCTCACTCATCCGCCACTGAGCGCCTTGGATGGTCGCCGCTACCGGCGCGTAGACAGCGTTACACTCAAGCAACTGATGGCCCAGAGTGGGGCGGTCGATGCGCCATCGCGTCGCGTCGCACTTGATCGTGACGACTGACAATGAATTCCGGTTCAGTCGTCGAAGTCGCCGTTTTCGCCCCGTTACGTAAAACATTCCACTACCTCAGGTGTGCAGACTCGGACGCAATTCCGGCGCTTCCCGGGAGTCTCGTTAAAATTCCATTCGGACGCGGACAACGCATTGGTATCGTGATCGGGCTGGCCAATTCAACGGACGAACGCAAACTCAAAGCAATCAGTGAAGTTGTCGACACAGTACCAGTTATCGGCGCTGCAATTATGCGTCTCGCACGGTGGGCTTCCGATTATTATCAGCATCCGATCGGTGATGTCCTTGCCGCGACCTTACCGGGTCCTCTGCGCCACGGTTCGGCACCGGTTCGCCGCGAAGCGAGTGAATGGGTGATTCATGCGACGAACCAAGACGTACTCGATGACCTTGCCCGCAGGGCGCCACGTCAAGCCGTGTTATTAGAACGCTTAAGCACTGGAGCCAAAACAGCGGCAGACTTCGCAAATCTCGAGTTTGATTGGCGACGCGCGATGCGTGAGCTGGAAAAAAAAGATTTAGTTGCAAAGCGACTACGAACCGCCAATAAAATCTCTCAATCGTCGCAGCAAGCATTTTCATTAAATGATGCGCAGCAGGCCGCGGTCGTTGTTTTGAACGATGCATTGGGTTCGTTTAAGGCGTGTCTTTTACACGGGGTGACCGGTAGCGGTAAGACCGAAGTGTATATGGCGGCGATAGAACACGCGCTGAAAAGTCAGCTCAACACATTAATGCTCGTGCCTGAAATCATCTTGACTCAGCAGATGGTAGCTCGTCTGAAGCAACGTTTCGGCAGCGCGGTTGGCGTTTTGCATTCCGGCTTAAATGACAATCAACGCGCTCAAGTTTGGTTGCGATGCCGCGATGGCGACATAAAGATATTGATGGGCACGCGATCTGCCGTGTGGGCGCCGCTGCCTCGTATCGGGATTATTATTGTCGACGAAGAGCACGATGCCTCGTTCAAGCAACAAGAAGGATTTCGCTACAGCGCCCGCGACGTTGCGATTAAACGTGCGCAACAACTTAACGTGCCGATTGTTCTTGGCTCTGCGACCCCATCGTTGGAGGCCTATCTTAACGTCAAGACGAACAAATTCGCATACTTGTCGCTACCGCAACGCGCTGGGCTTGCGCGTATGCCGAGTTTGAAATGCGTCGATGTGCGCGGATTGCGACTGCGCGGCGGCTTGTCGGATCGATTAGTTCGCGACATGGGCGCCTGCCTTGAACGCGGCGAGCAAGTGTTACTTTTTCTGAATCGCCGGGGTTTCGCGCCAATTGTACTTTGCCACCAATGTGGCCACATCGCGACTTGCTCTCGTTGCGACGCGAAGCTCGTTTGGCACAAAGAAAGAAAGCTATTAAGCTGCCACCATTGTGGCGCCCAAAAGCGAACCCAACATCTTCAGGCGTGTTGCCCGGATCCGGAGATCGTACCGCTAGGTCTTGGAACTGAGCAGGTCGAAGAGACACTGCATGAGTTATTTCCTGATAAGCGCATCGCGCGCATCGATCGCGACACTATGCGCAGCAAAACGGCTATGGAAGAAACATTCGCGGCCATTCGCGGGCGCTCCGTCGATATACTCATCGGGACGCAAATGTTGGCGAAAGGGCATGATTTTGCGAATGTCACGCTAGTTGGAATCATCGATGCCGACAGCCAATTGTTTAGTACGGATTTTCGCGCTGAAGAGAAACTGGCCCAAACAATCATCCAGGTGTCCGGTCGCGCGGGTCGTGCAGAATATTCTGGTTCGGTTCTCATTCAAACCCATCACCCACATCACGATTTATTACAGACGCTACTCCTACGTGGCTATGATCATTTCGCTGAGAAAGCCCTGGAAGAACGACGCCGGGCTGCACTGCCTCCGTACGTAGCAATGGCACTAATTCGCGCAGAGTCGCCTAGCACGCAAATGCCGATGAAGTTCTTGGCGCAGCTCGCGGCCGAGGTAAAGCAAAAGTCAATCAAGGGTTTAGAAATCCTTGGGCCGATCCCGGCCGCTATGGAAAGAAAAGCTGGCCGCTACCGCGCCCAACTCATGGTGAGCGCGCAAACACGGCGTGTTTTAGCGGTGGGTGTGAAAGCGTTCATCAATTTGGGAGATACAATGCCGCTGAAGAATAAAGTTCGTTGGTCCGTGGATATCGATCCACTGGATACAATTTGAGAATGCCGAATGCAATCAGTACACGATTTCAATCTACGGTGGGAAGGGTCGAATGAATAAACGGATCTTGATGATAGCCCTATTTAGTCTGGCACAAAGCGCAACTGCAGATGAAGAAGGCCTGCGCGTGAAAATAACTCCGACGATTGACAGCGTTAGCGTCGTACAAGGTGGCCAAGTTGTCACGATCTCGCGGCACCAAGATGCGACCAACACGGTCAATCCGAACTACGCAAAGACATCAAGAGATTGTCCGCCGTTCTGTATCCAGGCAATGTCTATTGCTCCTGGGGTAGACACGATCGGCGAACTTGAAGTGCTCGAGTATCTACGCCTGATTGGGGGTGGCGACAGTTCGATTCTCGTTATCGATTCGAGGACCCCCGAATGGTTGGCTGACGGTACGATACCTGGCTCAGTTAATATTCCATGGACGAGTTTAAGCCCATCTGCTGGCGCGGATCCCTTCGCGATAGCTGACACGCTAGAGCAACAATTCGGCGCCGTTAATCAAGAGGGATTATGGAATTTTTCCGGGGTTAAAACTCTCGTTATGTTTTGCAACGGACCATGGTGCGGCCAGTCGTCTGGGATCATAAAGTCGTTGCTCAGTCTCGGCTATCCGGCGCACAAAATTAAGTGGTACCGTGGCGGCATGCAGGATTGGGAGAGCCTAGGACTGAGTGTTTCCCGTTAAACGCTACGAGCGTTTGCGCTCTGTTCTGCCCTCACTAAGAGCGCATCGATGCGCGCTTATGCGCAGCGTTGACGATCGGGTTAGAATGCGTCCCCATCGCGCTCTAGGAACATCCTTTGAAGCTACAACTCATTACGTTATTAGAACAAGCAGTGCGTAACGCAGTTGCTAGTTTCAATGCCGATCCGGTCGAACTACCCGAAATTCAATTAGAAGTTCCACGTGATCCTGCCCACGGTGATTTCAGTACGAACATCGCGATGATACTTGCCAAGCGCTTGGGGAAATCACCGCGCGATATCGCGACTAAAATTGTAAAAAATATTGAGTCGAGCGGGGTGCTACAAAGCGCGGAACTTGCAGGCCCGGGCTTCATTAATTTACGCCTCGCGCCTAGCGCATTGACTCAAGGTGTGGGAGAAGTAATTAGCGCGGGCAATACTTACGGACAATCGACCATAGGCGCTGGGCGTAGCATCCAGATCGAATTCGTATCAGCTAATCCGACCGGCCCCCTACACGTTGGTCACGGCCGCGGCGCGGCTTATGGTGCGGTACTTGCCAATATATTTCGGGCGGCAGGTTATACAGTTAGTTGTGAGTACTATGTTAACGATGCCGGGCGGCAGATGGATATCTTGGCCGTCAGCGTGTTGCTGCGCTACCTAGAACAGCATGGCCTGAGCCTGGATTTTCCAAGTAACGCCTATCAGGGAGACTACATTACCAAGATCGCAGAGACGCTACGTAGAAATAATGGCGACCGGTTTGTATGTCCTATCGAAGACTTGCTGTTGCCGACAATCGACCAGTCCGATCCTGAGTTGGCGATTGATCAATTGATTGCGCGTGCCAAATCTGTCCTAGGCGCTACGCACTACGCAGAGGTTCACCAATTCGCGCGCGATCGGATACTAGCGGGCATACGCTCCGATTTGATCGAATTCGGCGTCGAATTCGATAATTGGTTTACTGAAAGTTCACTCGCAGACGCTGGTCGAATCGATGAACTCATCGCATCTCTTCAAGCGAGTAATCACATTTATACAAAAGACGGCGCGCTGTGGTTTAAAAGCACGGATTTTGGCGACGAGAAGGACAGGGTCGTGGTCCGCGAGAACGGGTCGCCTACGTATTTCGCCTCGGACATCGCTTATCATGCGGATAAATATCATCGAGGCTTCGAACACTTAATCAATATTTGGGGCGCCGACCACCACGGCTACATCACTCGAGTGAAAGCAGCGATTGACGCGATCGGCTGTAATTCGAAGCGCTTAGAGGTTCTATTAGTGCAGTTTGCAGCGTTGTTTCGTGATGGCCAGAAAGTTGCGATGTCGACCCGTTCGGGCGAGTTCGTCACGTTGGCTGATCTCGTCGCAGACGTTGGACGGGATGCAGCAAGATTTCTCTACATCACGCGACGCGCAGATCAACATCTCGATTTCGATCTCGATTTAGCAAAAGCTCAGAACAATGACAATCCAGTTTTCTATGTTCAGTACGCCCATGCACGGATTTGTGGCGTATTTAAGAAACTTGTTGAGGCAGGTTATTCTTTTGATTTGGAACTCGGGCTGAGGTCGACTGAATTGCTTGAGCATGCGAAAGAGAAGCAATTGATAATGCAACTATTGCGCTATCCCGAAATTGTTGAAATGGCAGTTCGCGATCGCGAGCCTCACCAAATCACGACTTACTTGCGCGAACTAGCGGCGAGTCTCCATGCCTATCACGGGAGCGATCAGAAAATCGTTTGTGAAGATGCAAAATTACGTAACAGTCGATTGGTGCTTAACCTGGGAGCAAAGCAAGTGTTAGCAAACGCACTCGGGCTGCTTGGTGTTTCGGCTCCAGAGGCAATGTAGTGGCTCGCGATTACAAAAATTCGAAGTCGAAACCAAAGGGGCGCGCTCTAGGCAGCTGGGTTTCTTTCGTTAGCGGTCTCGGTGTGGGATTGCTGTGTGCAGTGGTTGTTTATTTCTGGCGAATTAACTCGCCAATCAGTCCGCCCACGGCGCATGCGACTAACAAGGTCGCTAGCGAGCCAGTAGAGAAAATTCGAAGTTCCAGCGCGGTCGATTTCGACACGCAGATGGATCGGGCGTTGCCGAAGCACGAATTCGAGTTCTACAAAATCTTGCCCGAATCTGAAGTAAAAGTCCCAGAGTGGGAAATTTCGACCCCATCAGAAAAGACGGAGGATGAATTCAAGCAGGGCACCTACGTATTACAAGTCGGTTCGTACCAACAGCATAAAGACGCGGATCGCGCGAAAGCGAAACTCGCGTTGCTCGGTATCATCGCGACGATCCACCGGGTCGTCATTAATGGCCAAGATGTTTGGTACCGAGTTCACGTAGGTCCGTTTTCTGACCTCGCGAAAATTCAATCGACACGCTCGAAACTCATTGAATCTGGAAGCGATTTTATTTTGCTGAAAATTGGTGATGCGGCAGGTTGAAAAACAGGATCAGGGCATAGCTTAACTACGCCGTATTTCGGTTGCTGCGGTTCTTCATCACCGCTCTTCGATCAAGCGCTCTAGATTCTCGCGAACGGCCTGGTGAAATGCGGATTGACCGAATTCATTAACAAAATAACTCATTAAGCGGATTTCCTGGGAAAGATAAAAGCGGATTATTTTACTAGCATTCTCGATCCACGCTGGCCAGCTTAAGATGACTGCGTTAAATAATTCATGTTCCGCTTTCAGGTCTGCAGTATTTTTCTTAAATATGTCATAGTCAGCCGCCAAGCCAGAGAGATCTGCCGCCCGCACGGCCTTTTGTTCGACAGTCACGAAATTCGCGTCCTTATGCGTACTCAGGATTGCGGCGGTGACTTTATCCACGGTTTTTGGCGCAACGTCGCGTTCCCTGAGTCGAATTGAGGCAAGGTCTGCGGAATACGCCTCCTTAGTTTTAAAACCCAGAGAGCGATGATCGTCGTAGAAACCCGCGTCATGAAACAGCAAGGCGTAATAGACCACGTTGTGGTCCACGCGAATGCCTTCGTCGATGCATCGGCGAGTAATGTGTTCGGCAGCTGAAATCGTGTCTTGCGCGTGTTGAAAGTTGTGATAAGCCAACGCCGGACTGTATAGCCCCTCGACTTCTAACTCGAGGTCCAAATCCCTGATTTCCGAGATGCTTGTGGCAGTCACTTAGGTAATTATTCTTCAACTGGGTTGACGTGGAGCGGGTGATGGGAATCGAACCCACGTATTCAGCTTGGGAAGCTGATGTTCTACCATTGAACTACACCCGCCAGACTTGATCCTGTCGTTGCACTCGCGAACCGTACGGCCGTCGTTACAAGCACCTCGATCGCGCGACATCAGATTTTAGTACCGAAAGGCCATTCGCTTTCACGTTATCGCTACCGCTAGCTTACGCATGAACTTGTTATACCGGGCTACATTCTCGGCATTGTGGGCGTCGATTCTATTCTTTTGCGGATATGAGTCAAACCATGGAATCGATATCGTCGGATCGCCAGCATCGCTTAGGCAGATGGGATTGATAACGACATTCGAATCCTTCGAAGCTTCTCACGTACAGGCGACTAGCCCCTCGTTCAACTCAAGTGGGCTATCATGCGCCGGAAAAAGCAGGCAGACTGCGCAATCAACGAAAAAAGTGCAATGGTATTGGGCTGAGGTCAGCTACAATAGCCGGAACCTCAGCACGTGAGTTCGAACTGCTAAGGAAGAAACTCGCAGCAGCAGAAATGCTTGGGGTCAGAAAAACAACCGCATGCCAGAACAAAAGCCAACGGTAGTTATTGTCGACGATAGTTCGACAGTACGCCTTTTCTTTGAACGAGCCGTTGCCCCGCTAGATGTGGATTTGAAAATGTTTGCATCAGCTAACGATGCGCTTAAATATCTAGATACACATAAGCCTGATTTGTTGTTTCTGGACATTATCATGCCGGAAAAAGACGGTTTGACGTTCTTGCAAGAGCTCCGTCGGTTGCCTTTACATGCTGATACACCTACCGTTGTGATCAGCTCAAAAGACTACGCGCAGGATCGCGTGGCTGCCAAGGAACTTGGCGTCGTCGAATTCGTCGCCAAGCCGATGTCAACGAAAGTTATCGAAGAACTTATTGTAAGATACACGGCTCTGGTCTAACGGGATTTTTCGACGGATGGCTAAATCGTATTTGCGGTTTTGGGGCGTAAGGGGATCCTACGCGGCGCCGCAGAAAACTCATCTCGGTGTCGGCGGCAATACTTCCTGTGTTGAAATTCGCTCTGGCGACCATTTACTCGTGTGTGACGGTGGTACTGGCATTATCCCGCTGGGCGAAGAGCTCATGGCGAAAGCGGATATTTCAGAAATGCTTGTCGTGTTTACGCATTACCACTGGGACCATATTTGCGGGCTACCGTTTTTTCAGCCTGCATTTTCACCAAATTGGAAAATCAAGTTTTTTGGTCCTGGTGAAACTGCCGAGGACATTGAACGTCGCTTATCCAACCAAATGAAGGCGCCGTATTTTCCTGTCGAAACTGAGACATGGATGGCGAACATTGAGTATCTCAGCCCCTCTAAAGAAGGCGTTACGCACGGTCCGATCAGTTTGAGTTTTCACAACGTTCATCACCCTGGGGTAACGTACGGTTACCGCATTAAAGTCGCCGGCAAAGATATCGTGTACGTGTCCGATAACGAAATAGATTTTCTCAAGTCTTCGATCGAGCGTCGCCGGGCCGAATTCGACGACGAAGAACACAAACTCCTCGAACAAATCGAGAACGAGGAACGAGATGCAGAACTCGACGAGATCCGCGGTATTGATATCTTAATTCACGATGCCCAGTACACACCTCATGATTACAACAAAAAACGTGGCTGGGGGCATTCCTGTTACGTCGATGCGGTTAATTTTGCGATCGACGCCGATGTTAAATCGCTCTATCTGTACCACCACGATCCAACGTATGACGATGAAAAGATCAATGCGATCCATAACGATTGCATGCAAATCGTGCGCGAGCGGAAGTCGACGATGCAATGCCATGTCGCTCACGAAGGACTTATCGTTGAGCTTTAACTAAAACGATCGCAGCGTTCGCCGAACGTAGTTAGTTCATTGCCCACCGCTAAGCCGCATTTCCCAAGTACTTATGTCAGTCCCCTTTTCGCCGATCCGAAGTTTCGTCCGTCGCGATAGCCGGTTTACCCGAGCTCAAAAGGAAGCAATCGAAAACGATTGGAATCGTTACGTTTTGCCGCGCTGCGACGGCAGGGCCGCGCTTGTCGAGAGCTTCGGCCGAAAGTCACCTGTGACCCTTGAGATTGGCTCTGGCGATGGTACCTGCGTTCTCGAATTGGCCGTGCAACGCCCTGACGAAAATTTCGTGGCCGTGGAAGTCCATCGCCCTGGACTCGGACGACTCTTGAACCGTGCTAAATCTGGCAGGCTATCTAACATTCGCGTGTCCGATCAGGATATCTTCGAGTTAATCGACCCGGCGATTGAGCCATTATTCGAAAAAATAATGATCTTCTTTCCCGATCCTTGGCCAAAAAGGCGTCACCATAAGCGACGCATGTTACAAGCTAGGTTTTTCGATTTGATGGAGTCTAGGTTGCACCGGCACGGACGAATGTTTGTCGCAACCGACAGCCGGAGCTATGCAGATTCAATCCTAAAAACAATGGAGAGTCTGCCACGTTGGGTTAACCTCGCCGGTGCCGGTCAGTTTGCACCGCGAGCTGCGTTCAGACCGATCACTAGATTCGAAAGCAGGGCACTTGCCGCTGGGGCAACGGTATTCGACTTTTGCTTCGCACGACGCTGATCTAGCCGTGGCTACAGTT